>JACQFU010000610.1 GCA_016199905.1 Candidatus Wallbacteria bacterium | reverse complement strand
CTCCGCCGCCGCCCCCACCGCCACCACCACCTCCTGCTGCTGCTGCTTGGGCCAGCTCGACGTCGCCCGTGAGCCGGTCGGAGACGACTTTGTAGCGCACGTCGATTGCCATGAATGCCGCCACCGTATCGGTCTGGATCATCCCAAACTTCGCCACTCCTCCGGGGTAGTAGCTCGTCATCACCAGCCCCTGTCGCTTGACGATGTCGGCGAACTCGAGCAGCAACTCCCGGCGCCGCGGCGCGCTGGAGCGCGTCGTGGGGTTCTGCTCGATGGTCGCGCCCGTCGAGTAGATCAGCCGCTTGACCCCCGAAAAAACCGCCTTGTCCAGCTTCTTGTGCGTGTGCTGGATCGTCTCCAGCGCTTTGCGCGGATCCACGGCGTTCAAGTTCACGATCGCCGTGCGGCTGGTTCCTGCCAGAATGACAGGCAACGGCAGCGCCGGGAACTGGTTCTTGAGCATCCCGATCCGCTCGTCCAGTCTGGCCAGCGCCTCCTCGAACAGAGCAGGACTGGGATCCTGCGCGGCCAGCCGCGCCGGCGTCGCGGCCAGCGCTGCGATCACTAGCAGTATAGGTGCATAGAGGGATATCATGATATCACGCCATCCGGATTCCAAACATCGTTTGACACCTGGAGCTTGGGGGGCTCGCGGCTGTGTCACTTTACCATGATGCGCCGGTCCCGGGGACGCCGGCGGCTGCTATAGTGGTCGCGAGATGCGGCAGGACATCGAGCGCGTCATCCGCGATCCCGCCTTCGAGCGCGAATTCAAGATCCTGGCTCGTGAAGGCGAGGGCGGAATGGGGATGGTCCTCAAGGCCATCCAGATCTCGCTGAACCGGACGGTCGCGGTCAAGATCCTCCTGCCCAGCCTGATCGCCGACGAGGACGTGGCCAAGCGGCTGGCGCGAGAGGCCCAGCTCACCAGCGACCTGAAGAAGCACGAGCATATCGTTCGTCTTCTCGATTTCGGGCGCGTCGCGGGCCTGCCATACGTGGTCTACGAGTTTGTCGAGGGGGAGAGCCTCACTGCAGCGATCGAGCGCGAGGCTCCGATGAAGGTCCCGCGCGCCATCGAGCTTTGCACGCAGCTGCTCAGCGGGCTGGCCCACGCCCACAAGCATCGCATCATTCATCGAGACATCAAGCCCGACAACGTCCTGATCGACAAGTTCAACAACCTGAAGATCATGGACTTCGGTATCGCCCTGGACGAAAGCGGCGCCGAGCGGCTCACCAGAGAGGGCATGATCATCGGAACGCCGGTCTACATGGCCCCCGAGCAAGCGCAGGCTCTCGGAATCACGGCCCAGGCCGACGTCTACGCCGCCGGGGTGATTCTCTACGAGATGCTCTCCAACCGCATTCCGTGGGAGGAAGACTCGGCCTTGGGAGTGCTGGCCGCCAAGGTCTCTGGCAAGTTCATGCCGCTCGAAGAGGTCGCCCCCCAGACGCCCGAACCGCTCTGCAAGCTGGTCAATCGCGTCCTCGATCTGTCGCCGGGCAACCGGCCTCAGGGAGCTGCCGCGTTTCGCAAAGAGCTCGAGGCGATCGCCGCGTCCATGACCGGTCAGTCGATGCTGCTTGGGGTTCAGGAACAGGCTACGGAAAAGATATCGACCCGGCCGGCCAAGACCTCCAGCGGGCCTGCTCCCTCCTCCGCGCTTTCGAGGCCCGCCGCTACCGAGTTCGCCGTCCAGGTCCCGCCGGAGCGCTCGCCGCTGAAGCCTGTTCTGGCCATTGTTCTCACTGCCATGGCGGTGGCCGCGAGTGCGCTGGCCTACCTGCGCAGCTTGCCGCCGGCCAAGCCGGCCAGAGGGGAGGGGAAGTTCAGCTTCGAGTCGGTAGCGGCACACTATCGTGCCGGAGGCGAGCTGGCCATCGACTGGCATAACGCCGAGGACGTAGGCGCAGAGGCGCAGATCTACCGCGCCGACGGTCATCGTTTCGCAGGAAATGCGGAGGTCTTGCACCGGCCGATGGTGCCTGCGAGTCCCGGGCGTTTCGAGGCCATTTTCCGCGATCTGGACCCGTTTCCCGATTACAGCTACTCGATCTCCGTGCCAGGTCTGGTCCATGCGGGAGAAGCGTCGCCGCAGTTCACGCTCAAGGGGATCGGAGGCGCTGTCGAGGAACTGCGTCAGGCAGCGGAGAAGCTGGACGTCTCGAAGCTGGCGCAGGCCATTTTGCGCGCGAGACGCTCGGGCCAGGAGGCCGAGTCGGTCCAACACGAGTACGAGCACGCCGTCTACGACGTGGTCACTGCGCTGGAGAGGTTCGCGCCGATGTCAGGCCGCGCCTGGGCGAACCAGAACTTCGGTCACCCGGAGCGCTGGGCGTTGCAGCAAGCGCTTGCCCGGGTCCAGGAGCTGGACTGGCGCTCATCGGTGCTGGACGTACGCCTGCCGCTTTCGCTGACAAAGGTCATGCCGGCCGAGTTGTTGCCGGGGATGCGGGCGGCGCAACAATCCTCCTCCGAGTGCCATCTTTCGATTGGAGGCGATGTCGCGGCGTCGCTGGTCGCGGACCGGCCCGTCGGGCTCGAGCTTTCGCGGTGCAGTCCGCGCGCGGGCGCCTTTGCCCAACTCTGCCTCACCGTGAGCGGCTCACTGGGGCGCCCCTATTTTCTGGAGCTGGCGCTGCCGGGCTCCGACCACGCAATTCTGGTGCGAGGCGTCGACAGCCCCGGTCCGGGGGCCGTTCTTTGCCAGTCGTTCGATTTCACGCCGATTCCCAATGCGTTGTCGCGTGGAATCACCGTGACGCTGCGTCCGATGGACATCCTCACTCTTCTGCCGGAGTCCTCCGGCCTGAAGCTGCAGGGAGCAGTTCTGAGGGTTTGGTAGCCGCTACCAGTGGTCCGAGTGGCGGGAGCCGGGACGTCCATCCGCTCCCAGTTGTTGCTTGCCGCCAAAGACCGAGCAGATGGCCAAACGAAAAGGAGGCGCGGAAGCTACGTACTGAAACAGGGGCGGGTCGGTGGCCGGCTTGTCGTCCTGAACGAAGCAGTAGCTCCCGAATCCATGGCGGCCGTGGTCCTCGGGTACCCTAGCTGGGTCCTTGTCGAAGTCTTTGTACAGCTCTTCGGGGCAACACCAGGGCTGCATCCCGGTGCAGTGCGATATGGCGTCGCCCTTGAAGGCGGGCGGCAAACCCTCGGTCTTGAACACGACCCCGTCTCGTCGAGTGAACGCGGCCCAGCCATTGGTTCCGACCGGGAAGTTTCCGTGCTCGTTTTCCCAGACGGCAATGCAGTCCTGTATGAGCTTTTGTCGGGCCAGGCAAGTCGCTCGGCGCGCCTTCCAGCCGAAGACCACCATCTGCTGATAGATCACGATCCCGAGAAAGGCGAGCAGACAGGTCACGACGATTGCGTGGAAAGGCCCCAGGTGCAGTTGAGGGACGTCTTCTTCGAAGGACATCGGAAGCATTGCCCGGGTAGGGTCGCCGCGGCGCGCGGCTGACGGCAAGTCGGGGACTCTAGATACACGATCGCGCGGCTCCGCGACAAGTGTCCGGAGAGGAGTGGTATCGTGAGAATTTGCCGTGATCCTCTCGAAGCTCGCTCGCATCCTGGTCGTTCTTCTGGCGCTGGCCGGTGCGGCGCCGGCCTCAGCGGCCGATGCCACGGCGCCCTTGATCGTGCTGGGAGTAGACGGACTGGACCACGCTCTAGCCCTGGACGGAATCCGGCAAGGGCGGCTCCCAGGCCTTGCGAGGCTTGCCCGGGAAGGTTCCTTTGCGCCCCTGCTTCCGACCACACCGGCCGAGTCGCCCGTCTCTTGGGCCGCTCTGGTCACGGGCTCCAATCCAGGCAGGACCGGCATCTACGACTTCGTGCGACGGGTGCGCGGCACGTACGGGGTGGAGCTGGCCACCGTGCGCAAGCACACGACCCATCTGGCCCTGCCGCCGACCTGGGTCGTCGCGATGGCGGCCATTCTGTCCTTCGCCGGCGCATGGCCCTCGGGGAGGCGGGGCAGGAGCCGACCCCTCGCGCGTGTCCTTAGTGTGCTCGTGGGGGGGATGCTCTGCCTGGCGGCATGCGCGGTTGCGCGCATCCCGAGAGACTTCGAGACGGCTCGACCTGCGAGGCAGGGAACGGCGTTCTGGGACGTCCTGGGCGCAGCGGGGCGGACCACCGAGGTCCTCTGGGCGCCCCTGGAGTTTCCGCCCAGGACCACCCTGTCGAACGTGAAACTGTTGCCCGGTCTGGGGACTCCGGACGTGCTCGGCACTCAGGGTACCTACAGCCTGCTGACGGACGCCGGGGCTGGCGGGAAGCGGGACCTGGAGATGGGTGGTCGAGTCCTCGGGCTGGACTGGCGAGGAGACAAAGCGACCGTGGATCTCCCCGGACCCTTTGAGACGTCGTGCCGGCTGGAGCTGGCCCGAGAGCAGGCGAACCACCTGCGGATCGCCGGGCCCTTTCCGGCGGTCGAGCTGGCATCCGGTGGATGGACGGATCTGCTTCCGATGAACTATCCGCTCTTCCCGGGCTTCGGGCTTCACTCGCTCAGTCGCTTGCATGTGGCCGGGTCGAAGGGAAGGGGAGTGAGGGTTTACGTTTCTCCGGGCGGCTTCGACCCGGAATGGCCGCCGCCCGTTTTGGCGGTCTCGCACCCGCGGGACTTCGCCGGCCAACTCGCCTCGGAGCACGGCCCTTACACGATGCTGGGCTGGGCGGCTGACACCATGGCCGTGCAGGACGGCGTGCTGGACGAGGACGCCTTCATGGAGAGCCTCGAGGCCAACTTCAGGCAACGTGAAAAGATGCTTCTGGGAGAGGCCGCCCGATCCGGATGGCAGACTCTCTTTGCGGTGCTCGAAGAGCCGGATCGGGCGTCGCACGTGCTCTGGCGCGCCGCCGACCCGCGTCATCCATTCCATGACGCGGCGCTATCGGTGCGTCACGCCCACTCCATCGAGAAGGTCTACGGGTGGATCGACGCGATCGTGACCAAGCTGCGCCAGGCAAGACCGGACG
>JACQFU010000595.1 GCA_016199905.1 Candidatus Wallbacteria bacterium | reverse complement strand
CGATGATGTATCCGGCCCGCGTGTTCACGCCTCCGCCGAGCAAGTCCTTCGCTATGCCCAGGTCTCCGACCAGCAACCCTCGTTGTTCATCCAGGAAGAGATTCTCCGGCTTGAGGTCCCGGTGAAGGATGCCCGCGGCATGCAGCACGGCGAGGGCTTCCGCGCAGGCGCGGACGATCTCGAGCGACGCCGCGAGCGAGAAGCGGCGCGCCCGGGCCAGGCGAACGCGCAGCGTCTCGCCTCGCACCAGCTCGTAGGCCAGGTAGAGCCTCTCGCCGGCTTCGCCGACGTCGACGACCTTCACGAGATTCGGATGCGTCACGCGGCCCGCAAGAATACCCTCGTAGATGAACCGCTGGCGGGCCTCGCGGTCGCCTGCGAGGGCGGCCGACATCACCTTGAGCGCCACTTCCCGGCCGAGCGAAAGCTGCGTGGCGCGATAGACGACGCTCATGTCGCCGACACCGAGGGTGCCCTCGACGCGGAAGCCCGCAAGCTCAGTCCCCGCAGGGAGCCGGCTTGAACCGGGAACGGTCGGGCTGGGAGGGGGCGGCATCGGAGGCTGCGTCCATTGTACGGCGCCGGGATACGCGTCGCAGCGCCGCCTCGACATCCAGGACGCCGCCGCTGGAGCAGCAGCGCTCGAGGTCCGGTGCTTTGCGGGCGGATTCGATGAGGACGCGCGCGACTCCGGCGCCGTCGAGCAAGGTGTCGCGGGCCAAGACGAGCGCCGCGGCGGCGGAGACGATCGGTGCTGCGATGGAAGTGCCGCCGGCGAAGACGTAGCGGCCAGTCGCATCGGTCGTGAGCACGGCTTCCGCAGGCGCCGCAAGATGGGCCGAGCGCCGGCCGTGGGCGCCGGCGGCGACGCGATGCCAGGGAGGCGCCAAAGTGGAGCCGACGACGACGAGCATGCCGGGAAAAGCGCAGCTCATCGGGAAAACGGGCCGAGCGTCGAGGTCCCGCTCGAAGTTGGGCGAAGCCATCACAACCACGCAGCCGGCGGACCAGGCAAAGGCGAGCGCGGCTCGAACGGCGGCATCCGGACGGCAATGCCACGACAGGTTCAGGACGCGGGCGCCGCTGCGGACGGCGTCGCGAATGGCGAGGGCGGCTGCCGTGCGAGTCGCCGCCCGGTAGGCGATGACGCGGGCCCTGGGAGCCGCGGCCGCGATGCCGGCGCCGTTCGCGGTGGTTGCGCCGAGGACGCCCAGGACCTGGGTGCCGTGCTGGGCGTCGAAGAGCGGGGCGGGAGAAAAGGCTGACCCATCCGGACTCGTTACATCCGAGAGGTCCGGATGGGAGAGGTCGAAGCCGGTATCGATCGCGGCGACGGTGACGCCGGCGGCGGTTGGCTGCAGGGCGCGGGCCTGGAGGAATCGGCAGGTCGCGAGGTACGTCTGGTACGGGAGGAGAGGATCGCCGGAGGAGAAGGCTCCGGAAGGGGCGGGCGTGGCCAGGCCGAAACGGAAGGCGTGGGCAGCGAGCTGAGACGGGGATGGGGAGGGTTTGGCGGCGCGGGCAGAGGCGGACGCGAGGCAGGCAAGCGCGAGCGTGAGAAAGAAGCAGGCGAGGCGCGAGTTCATGGGATGGCGGGGAGAAACGACGGGTCGGCGGTGCACGGTGGGGACCGCGCACGCCGGCCCGTTGAGGGTAGGCTTCAGGGAATCGACGACGGTAGGGCAGGCGGGGACGCCTGCCCTACCGGGGGAGCGGGGCGCCTGTGAGGGAGATCAAGGGCAGACTCCGCAAGGACTCGGGTAGCAGTAGGCGCAGTTGCCATACATGGCCTTGCACTGGGTGCATGTGAGATCGCCGTCGAGCTGGTGGGCGAGCGCCTCGGTCACCACGTCATCGAAACCCGTGAGCGCCGAAAGAGCGGCGTTTGCAGCGCCCAAGAAGTGGCGGTCGGCGCGATCGGCGTCCTTGGGAGCTGTGCAGGTCCCAACGGTGATGTCGTTGTCTCGGAAGAAGTCCTTGGCCTTCTTGACCGTGCTCAGATCGGCGTTGGGGAAGTGGGCGTCTTGGGCGCGCTGCTTCATTTTGTCGAGGCCCTTGTCGTAACAGAACTGATCGAGACCGTCCGGCGTCGCCGGGTACGAGGTCTGCGCAGCGCCCTCGTCCTTCCACCACTTCCGAATGGCCTTGAGGACCCTGTCGCGCGCCGACGTTTCCTTCTGCTTGGGGTCCGGCACGTGCAACGGCGCCGCCGCCGCAGGCTGGACAGTCGTCCCCGCGGCGACAGTCCCGCCCTTGCCCGCCCAGGCTTGGGAAGCCCCTCCAATCAGCATCGCAAGGCCCACCAGCGCCACAACAATCCATGTAGCGCGTCCTGTTCGTTTCATCGGACCCTCCTCGGCCTATTGGCCGAATCCGGTGGCCGCCAGCGTTCGTGGCAGCCCCCACCTGTGAGACGACTCCATCGGAGCCAATTTGTCGTTTTTATCGTGATGCACCCCTCAATAGTATCCGGAGAGACTGCTCGGTCCCGTCGATCGCAGCCAGATCCAGGCGACCGTCGCCATCGAAGTCGCCCAGCACAATTGCCAGCGGCGAAGGGCCGGCGGCAAGCATCAAGGGACTGTCGAACGTTCCGCCCCCCAGGTTGACCAGCAGCGCGACTCCGCCTGCGGGAGCTCCGGGTGTGCCCGTTCCGGAAAGTGGAACCAGGATGTCCGGAAGGCCGTCGCCTGTGACGTCTCCAACGACGGGCCTTCCTGCTCCGGCATGGAGAGCGACGTTGATGGGTGTGGAAAAGCCGCCCGAAGGCAAGGAAAGCGCAATCTGGAGGACAGACGCATCCGAGGTCGGCGTATCCGAAAGGAGCAGATCCGCGCGACCGTCTCTGTTGAGATCCGCCGCAACGAGAGGCGGGGTGAAGTTGCCTTGCGACGTGACACGCGAAAAGGCCACGCTGCCCCGCGACAGGTCCGCGACGCCGTTGGAACCGACTGGATAGACTTGCGGGTTCTGAAGTTGTCCGAGGCCTGTGAAAACGACCGACGCCAGGGCTCGATGGCCCTGGCCTGCAAAGTCGGCGATCGCGGAGGCCTGAAACTCCAGCAACGGATCCGTCGTCACAAGCACACCGGCCGAGGAGAAGGTGCCGTCGCCGCGGGAGTGCTGGAAGTAGAGGGTCGGAAAGACTCCGAGCGGCGGGATGTTGACGTTCTGTGCCGCGACGATGTCGTCCTTGCCGTCGCCGTCCAGATCCCCGACGGCCAGATCGACTCCGCCTGCGGGTATATCGGGCGCCGACTTCAGGATGAGGCCGCCGTGCCCATCTCCGAGTAACGGCACCACTGCCGGCCTGTGGAAGGGCGCCCCGGTGCTACCCAGGAAAGGGAACCCGGCGACGACTGCTACATCCCGGATGCCGTCCCCGTTGAAATCTCCGGAGACGATCCGCTGAATGCTCCCGGCGTCGTCCGAACCCGGCTGACCAAGGTCGTGAACTTGAACCAGTGTCGGCTGTCCGATGGCGCCGCTCGAGTTGGTCAGGAACAGGGTGACGTTGGTCGTGGGACTGTTGTAGGCGACGGCCAGATCCGCGCGCCCGTTCTTGTCGAGATCCAGGGTCGTGATATCGGTAGGCGGAGCCGGCAGCGCATAGACCGTGGGCGGCAGGAAGGGGCTCGGCCGCAAGACGGTCAGGCCCAGGGCCGCGTTGGTTTGCCCCCCGGCAGCGTCCGTCATCTGGATGGTGAAAGTGACCACTCCGCTCCGCGGTGCCGTCCCGCTCAGGATGCCTTCGGTCGAAAGTGCGATACCGGGCGGCAGCGCGCCCGCGGTCAGCGCGAAACGGTAAGGTCCGCTGCCCCCGATCCCGGCCAGCGGCTGCCGGTAGGCGACGCCGGGCTGGGCCTGGGCCAGGCTGCGACTCAAGAGCACCGGCGGCTCTTCCGGAGCCATTGGGTCTTTCACAAAGAATGGCGCCAGCAGCACCGCAGTCGCAGCCGCCGAATCGCGAACGCTGCCTTCGACGGTGAAGAGCCCCGCGGCCCGCGGGGTGCCGGCGAAGCTGCCGTCGGCGGCCAGGGAAACGCCCGGCACGGCGACGCCTTGCGCCCCCGCGAAGGTGTACTGCGGAGTGCCTCCGGCGGCCTCGAACTTGAATGTGAACGGCGCGCCCACCCGCCCTAACGGCAACTGCGCACGCCGCACGGCCAGGGCTTGCGGGGCCGATGTCAGGTCGAGCGATACGACCTGGGCCGGCGGAACGGGGAACCCGGTGACGAGTCCGTAGGCCTTGCGCCCGTCCGGCGCCACGGCCAGCATCGTGCGGCCCAAGTTCGCGTCGGCCGCAAACCCTGCGACCTCGCGTAGCTCGAGCGTCTGCAGGTCCGCCAGCACCGATCCCAGCCCTGCTCGCAACGAACCGGACACCACGGCCGTACGG
>JACQFU010000061.1 GCA_016199905.1 Candidatus Wallbacteria bacterium | reverse complement strand
GAGGCAACGGGCCAGGCGTGGGCCATCGCAACCACCTCCTGAGCCCATCATGCGGCATCGTTAAGCCGATTCCCATGCTCCCAGCGGGTGATTGCAAGAAAATGCCCGCCGAGCAGGGGCGCCCGGGCCGGCGCTACTTGGCGCTCGGGGCGATGCCCAGCTCCTGCCAGTCGAGGAACTCGTCCCAGAGCGTGGCCTTGGCGAAGGCCGTCGCCTTGTAGAAGGCGCGATACTCTTTGTAGTCCTTCTCGGTCGGCCACTGGATGGAGAGGCCTCCCACCGGCGATTGAGCCAGCTTGCCGCTGCGACGGAAGCTGGTGCGGCTGAGCGCAAGCACCTCGAGTACCTTGTGGACGGCGGCCTCCATCGAGGGAGTCACCGCGGCTGCGCGCAGTTCCAGCGCCGAGTGGGCGATGCTCTCGAGGTCCCAGTTGCAGTTTTCCATGGGCACGCGATGGCGGAAGGAGAGCTTCCCGTTGTCTCGCCCCTCGGTGTAGAGCTCGCGCGCGAGCCGGCTACACGCGGCCGCCAACTCCTCCGCGTGCTCGGTGCCGAAGACGGCGTAGACATTGCCGGGGTCGGCTCGAGTGATGAACGAATGGGCGATGACCTCTCCCAGTGCGACCGGAGTGATTTCGGGCTGGTGGTCGATGGCCCGCACCACCGCGCGATAGTTGAGACCCTCTCCGGGCATCAGCGATTCGGTGCCGGCCAGGTAGTCGACGGCTTCGCGCAGCTCGAAGAGAGCCTCCACCGTCTCGGCCATGCAGGAGTCGAAGGCCACGAGATCGACTTTGCGGCCGGGGTTGCACTTCTCGTTGAACCGCTTCAGCGCGGCGGCCATCTCGAAGATCGTGAGACAGTCGTCGTTGGTGTCGTCGTAGGCGACGTAGTGGCTGGTGCCCAGGTCGACGCGGCCGGGCCTGCGATCGGCGACGGAGCCGGGTCCTCTCCAGGAGAGCGTTCCGCTGCCGTGACTGTTGAAGATGACCAGGTAGTGGCGGGCCGGGTAGCGCTGGGCAGCCCACTCGAGGAAAGCGAGCAGCGTGGCCGGGTCGCCCATGTTGACCTCCCCCAGCTTTTCGACAGGAACCGGCTTGCCAGCCTCGAGGAGATAGCGCTTGGCTCCACGGTAGTCGGGTTCGTCTTCGTGATCGTGCAGCCAGGGGCTGGTCTTCTGACCCCGGTCGAATTGCACGGCGACAGCCATCCGGGGCCCCGTTCCGACGCTGGCCAGATCGACCATGTTCTGGAACTGGGACTCTTCGATCCCGACGTCGTGCTCGTCGTCGGCGCAGAACCATCCGAGGATGGTCCAATCCCGCATCGGAGGTTGGTCGGCGCGAGCGGACGGCGCGAAGGTGGCGAAGGCGAAAGCGAGGGCGAGGGCGAGGAGCAATCGAGTCATCGAGAGTTGGCCTCCGGTGGGACGGGTGGCGTGGCAGGTCAGGGGCGCCTAGTCCCAGAACACTCCGGTCCTCCGGGCGACCAGTCTCTGCAGCTCGCGCTGGATGCGGGAGCGAACCAGCTCCGACAGAGCGCGCACGGTGGTGTAGTCGGCCGCTTTGGACACGGCGGAGGGTTTGAGGTGAATGGGCCTGGCGAAGTGGATGTGGTACTTGGTGGGGAGGGGCAAGGCGCCGAGCAGGCCCAGCCAGGGAAAGGTGGGCGTGATGGGGAAGTAGGGCAGACCCAGCAGGCGTGCCAACGGGGGCACGTGAGCCAGAACGGGATAAGTCTCTTCGCCGCCGACGACGGCGGTGGGAATGAGGGTGGCGTGCGTCTCCATCGCGATCTCGGCGAAGCCGCCGCGGCCAAAGCGGACCATGCGGTAGCGGTCCTTGTAGAGTTTCGCGGTGCCCTTGTCGCCTTCGGGGAAGACGCCGACGAGATGGTCGGCCTCGAGCAGCTTGCGCGCGTTCTCGCGGCAGGCCAGCACGAAGCCGAGCTTGGGGATCAGCTCGGCAGCGAAGGGCGTCGAGCAGAGCCACTTGAGCACCAGATAGCGGACGTGGCGGTGCGCGGGGTGGTGCTTGCGCAGGGCCTGCAGGATCATCGGCGCGTCGAAGGGGATCGCCCCGGAGTGGTTGGCGACGATCAGCGCCCGGCCCGTGTCCGGGACGTTCTCCAGGCCGCTTACTTCGACGCGGAACCACTTCGTAAACAGGAAGTCGAGCAACGGTTCCAGATAGGCATCGAAGAAGGCCCGGTCGAGGCCGAATTCGTCGTTGGCCGATACGTCCGACACCCGTGACGGTTTGCCGCGGATCAGCCTTTTCCAGGCCGGCACCGGATGTCGAGGTTTCTTGCGTTCGGCCGTCGCTCGCATCGTGACTCCCGCGCCCGCGCGCTCGCAGGGCGGATCATAACACGCGGCGCGGCGCGTCGCCGGCTAGATGGCCAGGGCGTTGCGGAGCTCGCGTCGGAGCCGGGCGGGATCGAAGGGCTTGAGCAGGTAGTTGGTCGCGCCCTGCCGGAAAGCCTCCACGACGGAGGTGATGTCGTCGCGCGCGGTCAGCACGATGATGGGGATGTCCTTCGTTTCCAGGTTTCCCTTCAGAAGCCGGCACAGCTCCAGGCCGTCGAGCCCTGGCATCATCAGGTCGAGAATGATGATGTCGGGGAGCTGCGTCTCGGCAATGCGAAGCCCCTCTTCCCCCGAGATGGCCGTCACGACCTCGAAAAAGCCGTCCTGGCTGAGAGAGTCCTGTAGCGTATCTAGAAGCCGATGCTCGTCATCGATGACGAGAACCCGGTACGAGCCGGTCACGAGCCCACCCCTGAAATTTTCGTGCCATGTTTCTATCTCCATGGGACTTGCACGTTCTCAAGATACGCTACTCAAGGGACCATAAGCCATCGGACTTTGGAGAAAGAGGCGGGCGAATGGCCGGGGCGATCGGGTAAAATGCCCTGCCATGAGAGACGCGAAGTTGATGTTACTGATTCTCGCAGTTGCGATTCCGATTCACGCCCAGAGTTTGCCCCGATTCGTCGATACCCAGGGAGTCTGGACGCTGCTGGCTCGTCGGGCGGCGGTGCTCGACGCGCGGACACCGGCAGCGTATCGCAAGGGGCACCTGGCTGGCGCGCGCAACGTCGCCTGGGACTCGTTTTCGGATCCGTCGGGCCCGCTCGCCAAGGGCAAGCTCAACCCGGACACGGCAGTGCTGGGAAGGCTGCTGGGGGCGCTTGGCGTGCATCGCGACCGGCCGGTCGTCGTCTACGGCGACCCGCTCGGCGGCTGGGGCGAGGAAGGGCGCATCGCCTGGATGCTCGAGTATCTGGGCCACGCGGACGTTCACGTGCTCGACGGAGGCGTGAATGCCTGGACGGCAGCTGGCGGAACGCTCTCGCAGGACGTCCCCCACGCCGACACCGGCACGTTCGACGCCCATCCCAATCCCGGGAACTCCGTCGTCGTGGAGGACGTGCAGAAGGCGATGGCCGTACCGGGCGCCGTGATCCTCGATACGCGAACTTCGGAGGAGT
>JACQFU010000594.1 GCA_016199905.1 Candidatus Wallbacteria bacterium | reverse complement strand
GGATCGGCCGGTTTCTGCGCGCCATTCGACGCCTGTCGAGAAGACGATGCGCTGGGCGCGTCGCCACCGGGAACGCGCGATGGGAATCGTCTTGGGTCTCGCCGCCGCAGTGGTGGGCGCAGGCGCCCATTATGGCCAGCAGGCCTGGGTGGCGGCGCGCGACCGGGCCGCAAGAGATGCCGCCAAAGCCCAATTGATGGCCGAGGCTCAGCTTCAAGAGGAAGAAGCGGCTGCGAATCCTCCCGCCTCGCCGGCCCCCGCGCTATCGTCCGGGCCGAGCGCCGCGACTGCGCCGCCTCCTTCGTCGGGGCAAGGTGGCCCCGTCGACACCGTCACGCCGGCCCCACAGGCGCCGCACCGGGAGGAAAAGTCGAGCGTCCCCGCCGAGACTCCGACGGTGGGCACCGGCGCGACGAGCGCGATCGGCCAGCCGCCCGCACCTCGACGCCAACTGGAGGGGAAGCCCGAAGTTCAGAACGGAGCGGCCGAGTCGACCGAGGGTAGCCTGGAGCAAGACGCCTCCGAACCGACGCAAGTCCCATCGGAAGGGTCCGGCAAATCGGACCGATTCTCGCCTCCGGAGAAGGAGATCGGCGCTCGCCTGGACAAGCTGCAAAACGGAACGCGTTTCAAAGACAGACCCGGGGCGGGGCGGGTTGACGCCCGGAGATCGGCCCTGGGACAGGCGTCGGGAGGGGGCCCGGGCGCTGCCCTCGCCGGCGACGGCGGAGCCGAGGTCGGGACTCAGAGCTCCGCGGGCGGCAGTTTGGGCCCAAAGAAGAGCGCTTTTGCCTCGCCGCCGGACGGCAATCGGGCCCAGGCCGACGAACAGGACGCGAACCTCGTGATTCCGTCCGAGCCCATTCCGCCCAAAACGGCGCCGAAACCGGCGCCGAAACCGGCGCCGAAGCCGGAGGCCAATCAGCCGAAGCGGCCTCCGGCGCAGCCGAAGTCGCCTGCACCCGCGATCGCCCCTCCGGCAGTGGAGCCCGAGGTCGTTCTCGTGGGCCCCGCGCCGCGGCTCGCAGGTCAGCGCGAGATGGCTCGCCGGCTCTACCAGAGGATGTTGAAGCTCGATCCGGCAGACGAGGACGCGAAGACCCGCCTGGCCTCGCTCTACTTGAAGGAAGCCTCCGATCGCTGCTCGGTCAACGAGAAGAGCGCCGTCGCCAGCCTGACGACCAGCGCGGAGAGCTTGGCCCCGCAGCTGAAGACCGAGTGCGCGGCCATGCGCGCCAAGGCGGGGCTGAAGTAGCGCCGCGGGGGCCTCTAGCCAAGGGCTCGCGGCCGCAGTATGATGCGGCCGTCGGTGCCCCAACGCCCGGAAAAGGAGACGCAACATGCAACTGAGAGAGATCGAGCAATCCCTTGGAGACGACGCGAGCCGCCTGCTGGGCTACCAGTGCAAAGGCATTCCCAAGGAGAGCCTGAATCTTCCAGGACCCGATTTCGTCGATCGGGTCTATTCCTCTTCCGACCGCTCGCCGCAGGTGTTGAAGAGCCTGCAGTCGATCTTCGGCCACGGAAGGCTCGCCGGCACGGGCTACTTGTCGATCTTGCCGGTAGACCAAGGCATCGAGCACTCGGCCGGCGCCTCCTTCGCGAAGAATCCCGCCTATTTCGATCCCGAGAACATCTGCAAACTGGCCCTGGAAGGCGGTTGCAACGCGGTCGCCAGCACCTTCGGCGTCCTGGGCTCGATCTCCCGGAGATACGCTCACAAGATTCCTTTCATCGTGAAGATCAACCACAACGAACTGCTGACGCTTCCCAACAGGTTCGACCAGGTCCTGTTCGGCTCGGTGCACCAGGCCTGGGAGATGGGCGCGACCGCCGTCGGGGCGACGATCTACTTCGGCTCGCAGGAATCGACGCGGCAGATCCAGGAGGTCGCCGAGGCGTTCCACGAGGCCCACTCGCTGGGCCTGGCCACGGTTCTGTGGTGTTACCTGCGCAACAGCGGCTTCAAGACCGAACAGGCCGACTACCATGTCGCGGCGGACCTGACAGGCCAGGCCAACCACCTGGGCGTGACGATCGAAGCCGACATCATCAAGCAGAAGCTTCCCGAGAACAACGGCGGCTACAACGCTTTCAAGGGCTTCGGCAAGACCGACAAGCGCGTCTACTCGGACCTCACTACCGACAACCCGATCGACCTCACGCGCTATCAGGTAGCCAACTGCTACATGGGACGTGCCGGACTTATCAACTCCGGCGGAGCTTCCGGCTCCAATGACTTGGCCGATGCGGTGAAGACTGCCGTCATCAACAAGCGGGCCGGCGGGACGGGCCTCATCAGCGGCCGCAAAGCTTTCCAGCGACCGATGAAAGAGGGCATCGGGCTTCTCAACGCCATCCAGGACGTCTACCTGTGCAAGGACGTCACGGTGGCGTAGGGGTGTTGGGCTCTGGGCTCTGGGCTCCGGGCTACGGGCTAAGGGCTCCGGGCTAAGGGCTAAGGGCTTGGGGCTCGGGGCTGAAGTACAATCATCTTCGTGAGGCCGACGGTCCTTCTGGTCGCATGCCCGCCCTGGCGGACGGAGTGCCCCAACTTGGCGCTCGCGTATCTGTCGTCCACGTTGCGGAAAAACGGCATCGGGACCTGGGTGTCGGACTTCAACATCCTCCTCCATAACAGGATCGAGGAGCCGCTTCGAAAGTACTGGGAGCTGACGAGCAGCACTTTTTGGGCACGTCCGGAAGTGTTCCGGGGCTCTTTCAGCGCCGAGACGAAGAGCTTCGTGAGCGCCTTCGTCGACGAGCTGATCGCGCGCGACGAAGACATGATCGGCTTCAGCACGCAGAGCGCGAGCTGCATGTTCACGCTCGAGATCGTGCGCGCCCTGCGCGAGCGCGGATGCCGCAAGACCCTGGTCCTCGGCGGGCCCAGCGTGCGCCTGCAGACGCCAGGCGATGCGGGCAGCGTCGGGCTCACGGGCTTCAAGCCCGAGGGGCTCGACGAGTCGGCCGCCCGGCGCGAGATCCAGCCGTTCCTCGACCTGGTCGACGTGTTCGTCGAGGGCGAGGGTGAAATGACGTTGCTGGAGCTGGCTCGCCGCCATCAGTCCGGCGAGGCCCTGGAGGGCACGCCGGGAGCTGTCGTCTGGAACCACGGCCGACCCTCGTCTTTTCGAGCCAGGCCGCCTGTGGCCAATCTGGATGACATCCCCTTCCCCACCTTCGAGGAGTTCGACCTTGCCGCCTACGACAAGCGCGTGCTGCCGTTCCTCACCAGCCGTGGCTGCGTGCGCAAGTGCGCGATGTGCTACGAGCGCATCTTGTGGCCCGGGTATCGCCACCGCGGGATCCGCGCCATCCTGGAGGAGATGCGGGCCCACATCGACCGCTGGGGCATCAACCAGTTCAGCTGCAACGACCTGCTGTTGAACGGAAACCTGCTGTTCCTGGGCGAGCTCTGCGACGCGATTGCTGCCTCGGGCCTGAACCTCGATTGGTGGGGTAACGCCGTCGTTCATCGCCTGATGGACCGGCCCTTCTTCAAGCGCCTGCGAGCCGGACGCGTCGGGGCGCTCGTCTACGGCATCGAGAGCGGCTCTCAGAAGATCCTCCGAAAGATGCGAAAGGGCTACATCGTCGAAGATGCCGATCAGGTGCTGCGCTACGGTTCAGAGGTCGGCATCAAGAACGTCATCAACTTGATGGTTGGCTTTCCGGGCGAGAGCCAGGAGGACCACCGGGCGACCATCGGATTCGTCGAGCGAAACCGTGACGCGATCAGTCACGTGGGCGTGCTTGCGATGACGATGATTTACCCGCACTCCCCGCTCTCGGAACAATGGGAGTACTACGGGATCGAACCCGGTTCGCTGGACCAGTTCAATCCTTACAGCGTCAACGTCGACTGACGAGACATGAACGGGATGGACGCCGCGACGCGCCAGGAGCGGTTCTGGGAGCTCTTCCGGCTCTTGCGCGGC
>JACQFU010000626.1 GCA_016199905.1 Candidatus Wallbacteria bacterium | reverse complement strand
TGTCGCCTCGGTGCATCACCCGTCCACTCTCGACGGCCCGCACCGTCTGCGGACCGCTCACCCGGATGTCGATCCCCGGGTTGAAGTAGAGGCTGCCGGCCTCGCTGCGCGACTGCCCATACGCGCGCACGATCTGGATCTCGCCGCCACTGTCGACGGGCCAAGCGATCTGACCGGGTCGAGCGCTGCGGCGCGTTATCACGGGCACGGGCAAGGCCTGCGCGGGTTCCGGAGGCGAGGGTTCTCGACTGACCTGCTCGGCCTTGCGGCCGATGTAGTCGAGCGCTTCCTGCAGCTGCCGCGCTCGCTCCAGCGCGCGCTGGCGCTCCTTGCCCAGCGAGTCGAGGATCTCCTGGCCCTTGTTGATGGTCAAGGCCAGCTCCCGACTCTTCTGCTCCCTTTGCGTTCGGGCACCCTCCAGCTCGCGCGTCGCCGTTTCGAGCGCCTTTTGCTTGGCCACCAGCTCCTGCTTGGTCCGCTGCAACCCCTCCAGCTCGGTGTAGTCCTGCTGGAACATGTACTGCAGGTACTTGTAGCGCCGGGAGAACTCGGCCATGTCCTGCGCGCTGATGAGGAAAGCCAGGTAGGGCCGGTTCTTGAGCCTGTAGAAGCTGACCAAGCCCTTGGTGAACCGCTCCACGTGCCGGTCGTAGCTCGCCTCCGCCGTGCGCAGCTCGTCGCGGACGCGGTTGAGCGTCTCTACTGCCCTGGCCTGCTTGACGTTGATGGCCGCGACCTCTTCCTCCAGAGTCTTGGCTTGCTGCACGTTGTCGTTGCGTTGCTTTTGCAGCTCCTCGAACTGCGAGGTGATGTTGACGAGCCTGACCCGGACGGTCTGGAGCTGGTCCTTGACGTCCTGGCGTTCCGCGCCGCCTCGAGGCCGGGCCGGCGAAGGCGAGGACGCGGGGATTGCGGCGGCTGCGGCCAGGGCGAGAGCCAGGAGTCGGCGCGCCATCTCAGACGGCGATCCGCCGAAGGCTGATCAGGCTCCCCAGCAGGCCCAGCAGCACGCCCATCAGCACCAGTTGCCAGGAAAGCCGGAAGAGGTCCGACGAGTCGGTGACGAAGCGCAGGAACGGCGCGATCGACTTCAACCGGGACACCACCACCGGATACCCCGTCAAGAGCAGTGACAGCGCGACGGCCGCTCCCACCAAACCCTGCAAGAAACCCTCGATGAGGAACGGCGTGCGGATGAACCAGTTCGTCGCCCCCACCAGCTTCATGATGGAAATCTCGGTTCGGCGCGCGTAGACGGTCAGCTTGATCGTGTTGGCGATGATCATCAGGGAAGCGGTCCCGAGCACCAGCACCAGTACCAGGCCGACCGAGCGGGCCAGGTCGAGAAGCTTGATCAGCGCTCCGACCTCCTTCTCGCCGACCGAGAGGTCGTCGACCCCGGGCCAGGTCTTCGCCCGGGCCACGAACGCGTCGAAATCGACGCCCTCCTGCAGCCGCACGTCGAAGGAGTCGGGCAGCGGGTTGTCGCGGACCTCGAAGTCGGACCACCCCATCCACTCCTTCACGGTCTTGAGCGCCGCATCGCGTCCCACGAACTTGAAGTTCACGATGGACGGGTCGCCCTGGAGCCGACTCACCAGTTCAGTCCTTTGGACGTCCGAGATGTCCTTCTTGAGGTAGACCGTGAGCTGCAACTGCGAGCGCAGCATCTTGAGGTTCTCGTTCATGTTCCGCATGAAGAGCAGGAACGAGCCGAGAATGAAAAGCGTGATGGCGACGGTGGAAAGCGTGGCCAGGTTCATCACCACGGCTTGCCGCAAGCCGTCGAAGGCTTCCTGCGCATGGAAGAGCAACGCGCGCAGGCTGTCGCGAAGACTAGTAATTGTAGACTCCCTTCGCCCGGTCGGAGGTGATTCGCCCGTCCACCAGACCGATGACTCGCTTTTGGAGCTTGTTCACGATCTGAGTGTTGTGCGTCGCCACGACCAGCGTCGTGCCGCGCTTGTTGATCTCGGCCAGGATGTCCATGATCTCGAGCGACATGTCGGGGTCGAGGTTGCCCGTCGGCTCGTCGGTGAGCAGGATGGACGGGTTGTTCACGATGGCTCGCGCGATGCACACCCGCTGCTTCTCGCCGCCGGAGAGCTGCAAGGGCGTGAACTGCTTCTTGTGCGAAAGGCCCAGCAGGTCGAGCACGCTGTTGGTGCGCTCCTGAATCTCCTCGTAGGGCGTTCCCGTGACGCGCAAGGCAAAGGCGACGTTGTCGAAAACCGACCGGTTCTCGAGCAGCCGGAAGTCCTGGAACACCACGCCGATGCTGCGCCTCAAGTACGGCACCTTCGAGGCCTGCAGCCGCTCGATGTTTCGCCCGTCGACGATGACGTGCCCCGTCGAGGGCAGCTCGTCGCGGAAGATGAGCCGCATCAACGTCGTCTTGCCCGCCCCGCTGGGTCCGACGAGGAAAACGAACTCGCCCCTGGCAATGTGAATGTCGATGGTGTTCAGGGCCTTCACCCCGTTGGGGTAGACCTTGTTCACGTTGTACATCTGGATCATGCGGGTTCCTCGTCGCTGCAGTGTAACGCCTGCGCTGTCGGGGCTGGGAGTGCGATGAACGCAGGACGTCAGGCCGCAACGGCGGTTTCCGGGGAGCGGTAGGTCAGCGCCTCGGCCAGATGCCGCTCCGCGATGCGCGCGTCGCCGGCCAGGTCCGCGATCGTGCGGGCCACCTTGAGCACGCTGTGGAAGCTTCGTGCCGACAGCCCGAACGCCGTGGCCGAACTCTCCAGCATCCGCTCTGCGGCATCTGAAAGCGCGCAGTGCCGCCGTACGGCGCCGCCGTCCATCCGGCCGTTGGTGGTCCTGCCGGTACTCGAAAGCCGCCCGGCCTGCACGCGGCGCGCCTCCTGGACGCGCGCCCTCACGGCGAAAGAGGACTCCGCCGGAGAATCGCCGCGAAGCGCCGAGAGCACCAGGCGCGGCACCTCCACGTGCAAGTCGATCCGGTCCAGCATCGGACCCGATAGCCGCGACCGGTAACGCAACACCCCGGGCGGAGTGCAGACGCACGCGCGCTCCCCGTCGCCCAGGTAGCCGCAGGGACACGGGTTCATCGTCGCCACCAAAGTGAAATCGGCAGGATAGCTCGCGCTCCCGTGCACCCGGCTCACCTGCACCCTTCGATCCGCCAGCGGCTGCCGAAGCACCTCGAGCGAGCCGCGCCTGAACTCCGTCACCTCGTCCATAAAGAGCACGCCTCGATGGGACAGGCTCACCTCGCCGGGCTTGGGGACCTTCCCTCCTCCCACGAGCGCCGCGTCGCTGATCGTGTGATGCGGCGCGCGGAATGGCCGCTCCTGGATCAGCCCGGACTCGTCGCGCAGCAGCCCCGCAACGCTGTAGATCTTGGTCACCTCGATCGCCTCCGCCTCCGACAGCGGCGGCAACACGGTGGGGAACCGCTCGGCCAGCATCGTCTTGCCCGAGCCCGGCGGCCCCGAGAGCAACAGGTGGTGCTCGCCGGCCGCGGCTATCTCCAGCGCGCGCCGAGCGGTGCGCTGGCCCGCTACGTCCGCCAGATCCAGACTCGAGGACCGGCGCCCCGCCCGGCACCTCGCCGGCGCCCCGGGCGCGGCCGCGGCGCCGCCGGACTCGAGCACGCGGGCCGCCTCGGCCAAGCTCCCCACCAGTGCCGCCCGCGTCCCGGGCACGACGGTTGCCTCCGCGCCGTTTTCCCGCGGCACCAGCAGCGTCAACCCCACCCCGCCCGCCTCGCGCTCCAGCGCCGGCAAGTCGCACGCCATGCTCAGCACGCCGCGGATGCGCCGGGTCGACCCGTCCAGCGCCAGCTCACCCGCCGCGATCATTCGAGGCAAGCGCGTGGCCGACACTTGTCCGCTCGCCACCAGCACTCCGAGCGCTATCGGCAAGTCGAACGAGGGGCCCTCTTTGCGCAGATCGGCCGGCGAGAGATTCACCGTGATGCGGCGGCTCGGAAAGTCGAACCCCGCGTGGCGCACGGCCGCCCGCACGCGCTCGCGGCTCTCCTGGACGGACGTGTCCG
>JACQFU010000606.1 GCA_016199905.1 Candidatus Wallbacteria bacterium | reverse complement strand
GAACAGCTCCTCCAGCAGCCGCAGCACGTCGAGGTTCTTGCGCGGGCCCAGGAAGACGCTGAAGGTGCTGGCGTCCTCCACCCGGAAATGCTGGCCGGTTGTGCGCCGAACATGCGCCAGCCAGTCCATGAACGCCGCGGCCCTTGCCGGGTCGGCGGGCGGCGCGGGCGGAGGCTCCGGCGCCGCCGCGGGCACTCGGCCGAACCCCGGCCCCTCGGGGGCGCGCGGCGCGGCCGGCGGCTGAGGCGCGGCAGCTGCCCCCGGCACCTGGTAGCTCGCGCCGTCGGGGAACTTGAAGAAGACGCGGTTCTCCTTCTGCTGCATCGTGGCCACACCGGCGTCGGTGGCGCGCATCTTGATGCGCATCAGCCGGAACAGAGTCGCCAGCTTCTCAGGAGGCTTGCCGTAGCGGTCCCCCAGTTCCTGGATGTTCGCCTGCAGCTCGTCCTCGGAGCCGACTTCCGCCAGTCGCCGGTAGTGCGCGATGCGGCTGTCGATGTCGGGGATGTAGGTCGCCGGGATGTAGCAGTCGATCTGCAGCTCCAGCTTCGTCAGCTCGCGAGGGGCTTCCTGCGGGCTTCCCTTCAACTCGGCGACGGCTTCGCGCAGCAGGCGAGTGTAGAGCTCGAAGCCAACGGCGTCGATGAAGCCGTGCTGCTCGGCGCCCAGGATGTTGCCGGCGCCGCGCAACTCCAGGTCGCGCATCGCGATCTTGAATCCGCTCCCCAGGTCGGTGTGCTCTTCCAGCGCCTTCAGCCGCTCGAAGGCCATCCCCGAAAGGCTCGACTTGGACGGATAGAACAGATACGCGTAGGCCTGCCGGCTGGTGCGCCCGACCCGGCCGCGAAGCTGGTAGAGCTGCGCCAGCCCGAAGGCGTCGGCGCGATGCATCACGATGGTGTTCACGTTCGGGACGTCGAGGCCGCTCTCGATGATGGTCGTGGAGATGAGCACGTCGAACTTCCCGCTGTAGAAGTCCGTCATCAGCTCCTCGAGATCCTGGCGGTCCATCTGCCCGTGACCGCAGCGGATGCGCGCCTTCGGCACGAGTTTCTTGAGCCAGGCCGCCGCCACGTCCATCGACTCGATGCGGTTGTAGACGTAATAGATTTGGCCGCCGCGCTCCAGCTCGCGCGCTACCGCACCCTTTACGAGTTGCTCGTCGTACTCCAGCACGAACGTCTTGATCGGCAGGCGCCCCGGCGGCGGCGTGGTGATGACGCTGATGTCCCTGGCTCCCGACATCGCCAGGTTGAGCGTCCTCGGGATCGGCGTGGCTGTCATTGTCAAAACATCCACCGACTCCTTGAAGCCCTTGATTTTCTCCTTGTGCGTCACGCCGAAGCGCTGCTCCTCGTCGACGATCAGGAGCCCCAGGTCCTTGAACTTGACGTCTTTGGACAGGATGCGGTGCGTCCCGATGAGCACGTCCACCTTTCCGAGCCTCGCGTCTCCCACGAGCCGCTTTTGCTGCTGTGGCGTGCGAAGCCGCGAGAGGCAGCCCACGTTGACGGGAAACGCCGCCATCCGCGTCTTGAACGTGTGGAAGTGCTGCTCGGCCAGGATGGTGGTAGGCACCAGCACCGCTACCTGCTTGCCGTCCTGCACGGCTTTGAACGCGGCCCGCACGGCGACCTCGGTCTTGCCGTAACCGACGTCGCCGCAGAGCAGCCGGTCCATCGGCCGGGGCTTGCGCATGTCGGTCTTCACGTCGGCGATGGCGCGCAACTGGTCGGGCGTCTCCGTGAAGGGAAAGAGCCCTTCCAGCTCGTTCATCCAGGTGTTGTCGGGACTGAAGGCGTAGCCCTCGACGGCTTCGCGCTTGGCGTAGAGCTCCAGGAGCTTTCGCGCCAGCTCCTCCACTTCCTTGCGCACGCGATGCTTGGCCTGCGTCCAGCGGGCGCTGCCCAGCCGGGAAAGCTTTGCCGACCCCTCGTCGCTCACGCCCACGTAGCGTTGCACGCGGTCGAGCTGGTTGACGGGCACGAACAGCTTGTCGCCCTTTTCGTACTCCAGCTGCAGGTAGTCCTGCTGCACGCCGTCGACCCGCAGCTCCTTGAGGCCCAGGAACCGGCCGACACCGTGCTCGTAATGCACGACGAGGCTGCCCTCGGTGATCTCGGAGAAGTGGCTGAACTTCATGTTGTCGGTTTCAGGACCGCTGGCGGCCACGGAGGGGGCGCGTTCCTTGGCGCGCCGGTCGCGCCAGAGATCGTTCTCCGTCACGAGGATCAGCTTCTCCGCGGGCATTTCGAAGCCCTGCTCCAGCTCCGCCATCACGAGCGCCACGGCCGACACCGCGCCGGCGCGGGGGACGACTTCCAAGCCTGCCTCGGTCAAGATCTCCGAGAGCCGCTGGCGGCCGCCGGGCGTCGAGGCCGCCACGATGCGTGTGAAACCTTGCTCGCCGTGCGACCGCAGGTCCGCCAGCATTCTTTCGGAGTTGCCCAGGTACTCGGGAAGCGTTTTGCAAAGGACCTCGATCCCGCCTTCCGCGGCGCCCGGGCCCACCGTCACTCGGGTCATCGTCGAGAGCGCCGACTCCAGCTCTTGCCAGGCGCCCTCGCCGTGGGCCTTGGCGGCCGCGCCGCGAGCGACGTCGCGCGCCAGGCGGCTCGTGGCGTCCACGACCAGCGCGTTCGGCGGGAGGTGGGCGGCCAGAAGCGTCGCCTCGTGAGGCATGTGACGCAGCAAACGCTCGACGCCCTTCGGCAGCTTCCCCGCCTTCATCCCTGCAAGCAGGGCCAACGATTTCTCGTCGAGGGCGGCGCCTGTGAGGAACCCGGGCGCCGGATGGGGCAGCACCTCGCGTACGGGCGCTACCACCACGCTCTCCAGAGCGCCCACCGAGCGCTGAGTGTTCGGGTCGAAGAGCCGCAACGACTCGATCGTGTTTCCGAACAGTTCGATGCGGAACGGTCGCGTGGAGAGCGTTCCGTAAACATCGACGATGCCGCCGCGGACGCTGTAGTCGCCCATCGTCTCCACGCGCGGCATCCGCACGTAGCCGAGGCTGTCGAGATGCGCCAGGAGCACGTCGCGATCCAGCTCGCCGCCGACCCGGTAGTGGCGTCGCGCCTTGCGAAACGTGCCCGGCGCGATCGTGAGCGAGATCGCCGCCAACGGCGTGGCCGGCACGACGACCGGCCGGCCCTCCGCGAGCGCGTCGAGCACACGCAAGCGATGCGAGACCTCGTACCAACCGAGCGGCAACGCCTCGTTCTCGAGGATGTCGGGTCCCGGGAACGGCAGAAGGCGGTCCAGCTCCAGCACGGTCGACAGGTCCTGCGCCGCCGCGCGCGCGGCCTCCTCGTCATCGAGCAGGAAAAGCACGGGCCGCTCCTGAGCCAGCGCCGCGGTCAGCAGCCGCGGAGCGGAGCCCTGGAGCCCGCTGACGACGACGGGCCCGGCGCGCTGCTCGAGAGCGGCGGCCAGTTCGCGGTAGAAGCGCGAAGAGCGGAGGAGGGAGAGGAGAGCGGTGAGCATTTGGAGGGAACCCCGTTCGATGGGAGGGACTCTTGCGTGTCCAAGCAGGCTGCGAGGACAGTGCGCGAGCTGCTCCATACAACGGGGGGGCAGGGGAACAAATCCCCCTGCCAGGGTCTGGGGCGGAGCCCCAGCAGGGATCGATACCACTCGAACGAAGGCCCGAAATCTAGCACGCAGCGCGGCAAGAGTCCAGTTTCGGGGACAAAACCCTAAGCCGGACCCCCCGATTTGTCGAAAGCAAGTTCGGAGGTGGTACGCCTCCGCGCATTCGGCTTCATTCAAGTACGCGGATCGGCGACCGAAAATGCAGACGGCACGCAACGCACCGAGACCCAGAGTTCTCTGGCTGCTCGTCGTCTGGATGATCCTCGCGGGTGCAGCCCCGGTGCGATCTCAGTGCCTGGTCGACGAAGTCGTCAAGTCCATCAAGATCACCCAGCCTCCGGCCTTCGACCAGACGAAGCCCTTCCGCACGAATCGCCCGCAGATCAACATCGGCTTCGAGCACGACGGGGCCAGCGGCAGCTACTTGATCAAGACCCTGGGCGCCGACGTCGACGGCTCGACCTTTCTGCCGTTGCCGACGGACAAGTCCGGCAACGTGCTGGCGGGCTTCAACACCGACGGCATCAAGCAGGTCGGGGTCGGCATCCTGCAACAGAAGTGCAACGTCTTCGTCGAGAGCCGGGCAACGGGCGGCACCAACGGGGTCGCCTTCATCCAGTTCGACACCAAGCCGCCGATCATCACCATCCAGTCGGTGACGATCGGGCCCAACCCGCCGAACAACCCGACGCCGTTCAACAATCAGACCTTCATCACGAAGGAAGATCAGGTGACCATCACCGGGCAGGCAGTCGATCCCGACAACGGCTCCCCGCCCCAGGACATCAAGATCACGATCAAGAACACGGCGAACAACCAGAGCCAGACGGTCCAGCTCGACCAGGCGACGGGCACTTTCAACACCAACATCGCTCTCGCCGGCATCGCCGACGGCCCGGTCAACATCGAGATCACGGCCGAAGACAAGATGACGGACCCGAACACGACGCCGAACAAGAGTCTGGCGACGGTCCTGAAGTTCGTGCGCGACAAGACGGCGCCGAAGGTCCAGCTGCTCGAGATCATCCGCTTCGACGGGGACCCCGCTCGCAAGCAGATCCTCTCGCCCAGCGCGAAGGCGTTCGTCGGCCAGGAGATCGTGCTTCTGCGCGTGACGATGAGCGAGAAGATGGGCTCGCCGCCGCAGGTGCAGGTCACCCAGAACGGCGGCTCGAAGATTCCCGCGACGATCCTGGCCGACCGCACGGTCAACGACACGCAGTTCGTGTACCAGTACAACACGATTCCGGTGGAGGCCCAGAACGGCCCGGCCAAGGTGGAGATCACGGGACAGTTCGACGGCAACGGTCCGCTGCCCGACTTCGGCTTCGATCTGGCCAACAACCCCATCGCGCAGAACGACCCGAGCGCCACCTTTGCTCAGGCGTTCAGCGTCGACACGGTGGCGCCGGACCTGACGCATCTGCCCAACCCGCCGCCCCCCGGCCAGTTCGTCAGCGTTCCGAAGGACGGGCAGGTGATCGGCAAAGACGGTTTCCCGCAGACGATCCAGGTCTTCGTCGACGACTTCAACACCAGCAAACAGACGGAGCAGAACAAGACCTTCGCCAGCGGAGTCGATTTCTCCAATGTATCCAATGCCGCAACGACGACCACGTCGGGCCTCACCATCTCGCTGAAGGGCCCCGCCGGCGACATCCCGGGCACGCCCTCGGTCTCTCCCCCCACGGGCCTGTTCCTCAACCTCCCCGACTTCAGCGGCAGCGCCAACAGCAACCCCAACTTCACGGACCGCGACGGCGACGGCAAGAAGGAGCCGCTCGACGGCAACTACACCATCACGGTCAACCTCATCGACAAGGTCGGGAACAAGTCCACCAAGACGATCAGCTTCCGGGTCGACACGGTGCCGGTCAGCGCCGAATCGATCGGCGTCAACCTGGCCGGCTGCATCTCGCTGCAGGCCCGCGAGTTGCCGCCCATCGTGGTGAGCAGCAAGGACCCCGATTTCAACGTCACGGCCACCAACGTGGAGTTCTTCAGCCAGATCGGCGGCCCCAACTCGGTGCCGGTCAAGTTCGATTCGGACACTCCGATCCGGGCCGCCCCCGCAACGCCGGGCGCCAGCGCGACCATCACGTTGAACAACGTCCGCAAGCCCGGACAGGCTGTCGGTACCGATCAGTTCCCGTTCCCCGTGCCCAACGCCCCGACGCCGTTCGTACCCCCGGGGTCCATCGACCCGCGCCAAGGCGCCAACGACGGATTCTACTTCGTCCGCGTCACTCCCAAGGACCAGGCGGGCAACTCCGGCACCATCAGCACCACCAGCGGCCGCCGCCAGGCCTTCGTCGACTTCCCGGTGCAGATCGACAACACCGATCCCTTCGTCGAGCGCGTCTATCCGCCCGTCGACCAGGCCATCGCGGGTCCGCTCAACTTCTTCGAGGCCGTCGTCGTCGATCCGGTCGCCACCAACGGCAACGCCGGCTGCGGCATCGACGTCAATGCGACTCAATTGGTCGCTCGACTCGAAGTGGCCTACCAGCCCAACCGCGTCCCCGCCACGTTCGTCGACACTCCCGGCGCCTTCCCCTCCAAGCTGAGGGGCACCATCAAGTTCATTCACATCCCCAACTCGATCGACCCCACGCGCAACGACTTCAACCCGAAGGACGATCGCTTCCGCGTCGCCCTGGAGTTCACCGATCCGCTCACGGGCCGCACGCGCAACCTTCCGACCGACGGCTCGATGGATGGCATTTACTCCATCGCCGTCAATCCGGTCGATCGCGCCGGCAACAGCATCGGCATCAACCCGCTTTCGCCGGCCCGGCTGGGCACCTACCACGGCCTTCAGCCAGGGCCCGAGTCGACCATCAACATTGGCCAGTTCTTCTTCCTCATCGATAACACGGCGCCCCTCCTCGAGCTCGACAACTTCCCCGACGGAGTGCTGCTCACCTCCTCACCCGGTCGCCTTGCCGGTTCCAGCTCCAAGGCCAAGACCGGCAGCGTCGCGAACGCGGTCGGCACCAGCGGAGTCACCCAGGGCCCCGTGAT
>JACQFU010000605.1 GCA_016199905.1 Candidatus Wallbacteria bacterium | reverse complement strand
GTCGTCTTCTGGTCGTCGGAGAGGATGTTGCCGCGATAGATCGGGTCGTCGAGCAGCACCTGGCGCACCCGGGCGGCCTGGGCGGCATCGATGGGGCCGGTTTCGGCCAGCACGGGGCGAACGGAGAGGGTCCCGTCCTTGCCTTCGATGGCGGTCGCGGTAGCGATGGACAGCACGCGCTGGACGTGCCGCTGGGCGCCGATGCGGCGGGAGACCGTCCTCAGCAGCTCCAGCGTGGCCGGCGTGAAGAGGCCGGTGGGCTCGCGGAAAGCGATGACGGCGACCTCGTCGTTGCCGAAGACCTTCTGGTAGGCGTAGTACGACTGGAGGTACGGGTCGCTCTCCAGAAACCAGGTGGTGATGGTGTTGTTGACCCGAAGCCCCGTGCAGGCGACGGCGCAGGGGATCAGCAGGAGCACGCCCAGGAAGATCGCCACTCTCCGGTAGTCGATGACACACCGGACAAATTCGGTCGTAATGCGCTCGGCTCGGGTCATGGGCTCAACCTGCCGGAGGCGTAGCGTCCGGACTGGAAGCCGGCGCCGTCGGGGCCGCTTCGGGCGGGGCCGCGGAGGTTTCCGAGAGTATCTCCACGGTCCCCTTGCCGGCGTCCATCAGGACCTCCTGGCCGTCCTTCACCCTCTCGAGCAGACCACGGATGCCGACGATGGCGGGGATGCCCAGCTCGCGCGCCACGATGGCGGAGTGGGACAGGATGCTGCCGCTCTCGATGAGAAGACCCGAGGCCGACGGGAAGAGAGGGACCCAACCGGGGTCCGTGCGAGGAGCCGCGAGGATCTGGCCGTCGAGCGACAGGTCGTCTGCGGCGTCCCGGATGACGCGCACGCGGCCTCGCACGACGCCGGGACAGGCGCTGACTCCCGTGAGCAGTCGGGCGTCGGACACGGAGGGTGTGGCCCCGGGAGCGCCGCGCTTCGGAGGGTCGACGCGCTGGTTGCCGGGGGCGTAAACGACGCCGTGAGTTCCGAAGCGGTCGGGGACGCTCTCCTGGCGGAAGCGCTGGTACTCCTCGAATCGCAGGCGGGCCAGCGCCCGGATGTCCTGCGTCACGGCGCGCCCCTCGGAGAAGGCGTACACCTCGTCGATCGTGAGGTAGTAGATGTCCTTCGGATGGTCGAGGAGCCCGGCAGCAAAGAGCTTGGTGCCGACGGCGTTGAAGACCTCCCGGAAGAAACCGAATATTCGCGTGCGGGCGAATCGCATGTTCTCGCGGTTCTTCACGTGCTTGCGGGCGCCTTCGAGGATCCAGCGGTAGAAGGGCCAGCGGCCCGGCAGGACTTTCTCCCGGGCGTGTTTCTCCGCGCCGGCCCGCAGGGCTTGCTCGCGGGTTTCCATCTGCGTGACGTCCACGCCGGGCTGCCGCACGTAATTGCGCAGCATCGAGTAGACGAACGAGGGGTCTTCCTTGATGCTGTCCAGCTCGAGCTTCAGCTCGCCCATACAGCGGAAGCCGAACTCTCGCCGGAAGCGCTCGATCTCCTCGCGAAGCCAGGAGAGCCCGGGTTGGCCCTCGACGGCCTCGCGAGCCCGGGCTTCGGGGCTGCCGACAAAGAGCTCGCGGGCAACGGGGTCCTGGCGGATCTTTGCGGCCAGCGCAATCAGCGTCTTGGTGGGCCGGGTGCTGTCGATGCCGCCCTCGCCCGAGAGCAGGTCGTTCTCCAGACCGGGGCGGCCGCCGGGAATCCACTCCGCGGTCTTCACGCGAAGCAGCTTCATGAACATCATCGCCAGGCAGTCGGTGAGGATGGGCGCCGTCCAGCGCAACATCAGGCCCTCGCGGACCTTCTCGGCCATCGATAGGATGGCGGGCACCTGCATCCGGGCGAGATCCAGGCCCGCGTGGGCGCCGTAGACGCGCTCGAAGTTCTCGTGGAAGTCGCGCACGCGGGCGTCGACGCGGAAGCTGTTCCAGACGACGCGGCCGATGGCCCAGACCAGCGCGCCGGCTTCCCAGAGCTTCTCCGTGAGAGTCATCGGACCCGTTGGCACCTGGAAGTCGACCGACTCTTTGACGCCCATCATCTGCTCCATCGCCGACTTGTTGAAGCGGAAGCCGGGGAAGTAGTAGAGCGCCAGGTACCAGTTGAGCAGGTTGTAGTAGACGCGCCCCTTGTGCAGGCCGAGCATGTTGGCCAGCTCGCGCTTGTGGGCCTCCAGGAACGTCTCGCTGTCGCCGACCAGCTTGCCGAACTGCCGGTAGATGACGGCGTAGCCGGAGCCGGCGAACGTGAACGTGAGCGGCGAGGTGACGCCGCTGTAGCTCTCGACGATGTTGGAGTTGTCCCAGAGCAGCCGAGGGGCCGCTCGGGGGTCCTTGCGCGACAGCGTCGTGATGGGGCGGGCCTGGAGGAGCCAGAACTGCCGGCCCGCGAGCGTCCACTCGACGTCGACCGGGACGCCGTAGAGCCGTTCGACGTCCCGCACCAGGTCCGCCAGCTCCAGCGCTTGCACGTCCTCCAGGGCGGCGCGCCCGGCGGCTCCGGAGTCGACGGCCGCGATCGCGGTGCCGCCGGTGGCGGAGGCGGCGAGGCGCCGATCCTTCATTCCCAACTGCTGGCGCACTTGCCGGTCGCCGACGCGGTAGTAGTCGACGCCGACCTTGTCTCCGACGATGCCGTCGCAGGTGCCGTAGCCGGCAGTGATCACGACCGTGTCGAAGTCCTCCTCGACGGGGTCTGCGGAGAAGGCGACGCCGCTCACCTCGCCTTCGACCATCTGCTGGACGACGACGGCCATGGCCGGGAGCGACTCCCGCGGGCCGGCGCCGGCGTAGGCAAGCACGCCCTCGGCGAAGAGCGACGTCCAGCAATCGCGCACGGCGGCGGCCACGCCCGCGGCGCCTCGCACGAACAGCGCCGAGTGGAACTGGCCGGCGAAAGATCGGCCGACGGCGTCCTCGACGGTGGCCGAGCTGCGGACGCTGACGCACAGGTCCGGGCCGGCGACTCCCGTTCCACTAGCCAATTGCTCCAACGCATCCTCCAGGTCCGTTCGGAGACCGTCCGGGCACGGCACTTGCCAGGTGCGCTCCGAGAGCGTCTTGGCCAGCTCCGCACGCCGCGCCGCCGGAACGTCTCCCGAGCGCGCCAGCTTCCGGAACTCGCGCCAGGCCTCCCGGACTTGCGCGTCCTCCCAGACGGCATCCCGGAACAGCTCGGCGCCGATCGCGAAGAAGGGCGGCACGCGCATCCCAAGCCTCGCGAGCAGCCACAGGCTCCGCGCCTTGCCGCCCACGTGCGGCATCGTCAGCTGATCGATCTGGCCCGGGAAGAGGATGGAACGCACGCCGTCTCCTCTACTGCCAGAGGCTGGCCGTCAGACCGATGTGAAGGCAAAGAAAGTAGAGGGCCGCCACCTTCTCGAGCTTTCCGACCAACCGCCGGTCCTGGGCCACGCCGAACCGCGCCAGCGCGAAGCAAACCATCGCGAACGAGAGCACCGTCACGATCAGGAACAGCGGCCCCAGGCCCAGCCGCTCTCGCATCCCGAACAGCAGCAGGAAGGAAGACAGCTGCATCGCGGCCACGACGAGCAGGCTCCGGAACAGGCCCCAGGAGCTGGAGTAGGACTCGACGCCGGGCGCCTCGTCTGCGGGCAGCCGAATCTTCCGCGCCGTCTCGAGCGACGC
>JACQFU010000604.1 GCA_016199905.1 Candidatus Wallbacteria bacterium | reverse complement strand
GGCCCCGAGGCAATCGGACACAGCCACTCCAAGTCGCCGGGTGCCGACTTGCTGCCCACCCAGGGGCAACTCTTGGCTGTTCTGCCGGTGGCATCTCCAGTCGTCTTGGTCCCGAAAAAGGGCCGCGTCTTGCTGCCTCCCGGAAGGCAACGAAGGCAGCATCCTCCCGACCGACTCTCCAAATCCCGTTCTCCTCCTTGCGAGGCGTGATCTCACGCGTCTGAGCCGAAGCGCTGTTCGCGTCTTCGACTCTTTCTCGGAGGCCTAAGCGCCGGCCCTGGCGCCGTGGGTCTCGCTCGCAAGGAGGATTCGTGCGCTCTCTTGGATTTCTCTCGGGTTTGCGGTTTGCGCTGCGCCGGGGTGCCGCGTCGGCGGCCGTCTTCTGGGTGCTGCTGTTTGGGCTGGCCAAGGCTGAGGATTGCCTCCACTCGGGGGCGGTCCCCGTCGCACGCCCGTCCTCGGGCCAGGTGCTAAGCGAGGAGCGCGCTGTCTCGTTGGCGCTGGCAGCCGACGCGAGACTTCGCGCTCAGCGGGAAAGGGTCGACGCTGCCGCGGGCGGCGTCCAGGCGCAGACGCGGCTCGTGAATCCCGTTCTGGACATCGGCACGAGCGCCGGAGGTAACGGCGTCGGCTCCAGAGACGAGGACATCATCGTGTCGCAGACGTTCGACACGAGCGGTCAGCGAAAACTCAGGCGCCTCGCCGCACTTCGGATGCTCGACTCGGCGCACTCGGATTACTCCATGGCTGTGAACGACCTGGTCCGCGAGGTGCGGCTGGCGTATGTCGAAGCGCAAGCGGCCGTGGGGCAACGGGACCTGGGCCGAGAGTCGGCCGAACGCGCGAACCGGGTCAAAGAACTCGTCTCCAGGCAGGTCGCGCGGGGGGCCGCGGCGCAGACGGCTCTGACTCGGGCAGAGATCGAGCTGCTCCGGGTCCGGCAGGCTACGCGCCGGTCGGAGCTGGCAGCGGGTCTAGCTACTGTCGAGCTAGCGAGTCTCCTCGGACAACGCCACGGCGGCTCTTTCGCGCTCGAGCCTTTGGACGCCTGCGCTGCGCCTCCGCGGCCGGGAGAGCTGGACGCTCTGCAGGCGGAGGCGAAGCGAAGGCGCCCGGATCTTTCGTCGCTCGCAGAGAGCGTTCGAGCGCAGGAGCAGGAGGTGCGGGCCATCGGTGCCCGCCGGCGCCCCGACTTGATGGTGGCCGCTCGCCGGGCGAAGCTGTTCGACAGCGAGGCCGACGTCGGTGTGCGCGCCGGCTTCATCGTGCCGCTTTTCGATTACGGCTCGATCGCAGGCGAGGAACGTCAGGCTCGTGGCGTCGCCGCCGAGCGCCGTGCCTCGCTGGAGGCGCTGGAGCGGAAGGTCGACGCGCAGGTCGCGCTCAGCTACGAGAAGGACCTCTCGGCGCGACAGGCGCTCCAATCTTACGAGGGCAGCGTGCTCGCGAGGTCCTCCGAGCTTCTCGAGAAGACTCGGCAGGGTTACGAATCCGGTCTCTACTCGCTGCTCGAGTTGATCGATGCCGAGGGGGCCATGAACCAGACGCGGCTCGGTTACATCAGCGCCCAAGCCGAGTTGCGAAACGCCGCGATCGAACTGGCGTGGGCGCTGGGCCGATATGCGCCAGCCGAGGCCGACCGAGCTTCCAAGGAGAAGAAGCCTTGAACCAAAAGACTCGTTTCATCCACCGAGCCATTGCGACTCTCGCGCTCGCAGGGGGCGTCCTCGCCGTTTCGTGTCCCGCCGAAACGACAGCCCCCCTCCCATCCGCGGCTGCCGAGGAGAAGTCCAGCGAAGTCCTGCGTCTTTCCACCGAGGCCATCGAGGCGGGTGGAATCAAGACGAAGGTCGTCAGCATCGAACCCCTGCTGGAGACGGCCACGGTTCCGGGCACGCTGCAAGCTCAGAGCGATGCGCTGGTGATGATCAATGCCCGCAGCAGCGGCCAGATCGAGCCGATACTGGTTCAAGTCGGCGACCGGGTCGAGAAGAACCAGGTGCTGGCCTACTTGACGAGCCTGGATTTAGCCCAGACTCAAGCTCAGTACGGCCAGAGCGTTCTTGCGGAGACGCAAGGCGTGGCAGCCCTCAACAAGCAGATTGAGCTTGGGAAGATAGCCCTTCAGCAGGCGCGCCTCAAAGAAGAGGCGTGTCGAAAACAGCTCGAGCGCGCCAAGGGGCTCAACAAGGACGGGATCATGCCGCGGCAGGATTTCGAGACGACCCAAGCCGCCTGGCAGCAGGCCGAACTTGCGCGTCACGAAAGCGAGATCCAGCTCAAGGACAGCCAATCCGGCACCGCAACCAAGGAGCTCGAGAAGGTGCGACAGACCAAGGTGTCGGCTGCCGAGCGGATCGGCATCATCGGTGGAAGCCTGGAGAAGACCGACGGGGTGGTGCCCGTGAAATCTCCAATCCAGGGGAAGATCGTCGCCGGCGACGTCACGCGCGGTCAAGCCGTCGAGGTCAACGCTCCGCTCTTCAAGGTCGTCGACGTCAGCCGACTGCTCGCCGTGCTCGATGTCCCGGAAGCCACGGCCCTGGCGATCGAGCCGGGAGCCGAGATCGAGTTCAAGGCCGATGCTCTGCCTGGGCAGGTCTTCCACGCCCGCGTGCGGGACGTGAACGACGTGGTCGATCCGGAGACCCGCCAGATACAAGTTCGCTGCCCGGTCGAAAACCCGGAGTTGCGCCTGCGGCCGGGCATGTTCGTCACGGCACGCGTGACGGTCCGCAAGGAGTCGGGCGTGGTCATCCCGGTCGCGGCGGTGCAATCCATCGGCGATCGGACCGTGGTCTTCATGGTCCTGGGCCAGGGCCGATTCCAGCGGCGCACGGTGGTCCTGGGTGCACGCTCGGGTGAACGGGCTGGAGTTCGGGAAGGGTTGAGCGCGGGCGACGAGATCGTCGTCGTGGGCGCCTTTTGGTTGAAGAGCGAGCTCCAGAAAGCTCAGATGGAAGAGTAGGCGACCCATGATCGATCGTCTGATCGGCTTTGCCCTGCGAGAGCGGCTGGTGGTGTTGATGCTGGGCGTCGGCATGGTCGCGCTCGGGCGGCCCCGCCGCGCGGGATTCCATGGTTCGAATGGTGTCGTCGAGGACGGCGAGCGCGTCG
>JACQFU010000603.1 GCA_016199905.1 Candidatus Wallbacteria bacterium | reverse complement strand
GACAGGTAGAGATCGCCGCGATACAGGCCCAGGCAGAACGCCCAGCGGAGGTTCTCGAGCCGCATCAGCAGGTCGGCGAACTCGGCGACCATGTCGGGCACCGCGATCTCGCCCAGGCGCGCGATCGCAACGTCACCGTGAACACGGGTGCCATGGATGGCGTCGGCCATCATCGCGAAGTACTTCGGCGACAGCGACGAGTGTTCGATTCTCCAAAGTCGCTCGGTGTCCATCTGGCGGAACAGCTGCATATAGACACCCTTGTCCGACGCCGAAGCTTCCCGACCCAGACTCTGAGTTTCGCTCTTGATTCCGTAGAAGAGCGCCGTCGCCAGCGCCGGGTCGAGCTTCAACCCGCAGGCAAAAAGGTACTCCGTCATCACCGTGGTCGTGGCGCCGTAGGTCCGGCGGATGTCGAAGAACCGGGCGGAGCGCGTGGGTTTGCGAAGCGGGTGGTGATCGATGACCACGTCGGGCACGATCTCCGGCGGCAAGCTGTTGTTCCCCGTGAGCGGTTGGGTATCCACGAGAGCAAAGAGGTCGAAATCCGCGAAGGAGATCTCGGTCTTCTTTCGGAGCTGGATGTCCAGGCTCGCCAGCATCGCCCGGTTCTCGCCCCTGCCAACGATGCCGCCGTAGGCGATCTCGGCCTCGATGCCGGCGCGCTCGCGCGCAATCTTCTGGAGCGCAAGGGCGCTGGCGATGGAATCGGGATCGGGGTTGTCGTGAGGCATGACAAGCAACTTGCTTCCGCGGCGCAGGGCAGCGAGCAGCCGGCCAAGCTTCTTGCGTTGATGCTCCCGGGCGCGGAGCTCTCTGGGGGATAGACGGCGGCTCACGCGGTACCTCCCCGGATCTCGATGACTTCCACCCGTTTGATCTTCCAGACCTCCGGGGCCCTCCGCACCAACCCGAGCGTGCCCCGAATGGTGAAACCGGACTGCACGGCCGGCTCGTTGGCTCGCATCCTCACGGAGGCGGAGAAGTTGACCCTGGCCGTGCCCTCGCCGACCACCACTTCGCGCCGCTTGAACGTGAGCTGAATGTCGAAGAAATCGGCAAAGAACCGCTCTAGCATCGCCCGGATCTGGTCCAACGCGACGCCCTCTTGCGCGGCGCCCGGCGACATGAAGACGGCCTCGCCGGCGTCGAGCGTTTCCAGGCAAGCAGGCAAGTCTTCCTTGCCGAAGGCCTCGACGCCCGCGTCGAGGAGCCGCTCGATGCGCTGCTTGTCCGTCACGACCAGCATCGCCACGGCAGCGTATACCAGCATACCTCCGACAGCCACGACCAGAAGGTCGGCGACTCGAAAGCCCTTCGAAGGCGCCGGCTCCAGCTCGGTCAACGAACCCATGGGCAGGCTCACTCTAACTCACCCAGACAAGGCATGACAACGGCCCGGCGCCAGGCTACAATCTGGCCGCGCACCGCGTCCGGAGCGCACGCGAGGAGGATTCCCGACTTGGCCGAAGAAGAAGAAGAAGAAGCGGACGCGCGCCTGGCGCGGCTGGCAGCCCAGGAGAAGTTCCTCTATTTCACGAAGGGGGTCTATCCGTGTCTCTTCATGGTCCACGTGAAAGAGGGGTTCGCGCGCTTCGAAGTGCGTGACGAGAGCGCGCTGCAGGTGCTGCTCGACTACTGCGTGCAAAAGTCCCTGCAGGTAGAGTGGGTCCAAGCCATCCTCAACGACGAGTTCCACACCCACGAGTACGAGGAATTTCCAGGCGGCAAGTACATCGCCCATCATCTGGGCGAAGCGGTGCTGGATGAGCTGGACGGCGTGCTCGAAGAACGCGATTGAGCCGGCGCGACGACCCTTCGGCAGTCCTCGCATCCCTGGGGCCGGGCTCCACGCGCCCACTCGAGGTACTCCAGCCCCAGCGGCGGGTGCATCAGGCACCCCGGATGGCCGTAGTTGTCCGGCAGCTTCAGGAAGAGATGGCCCAGCTCGTGGGCTATCAAGGCCGCGAGCGTGTCCGCGCGGTCGGCGCCTGTCAGAGCCGGACGGCCGCGCAGAGAAGCGATGTCGGGGTCCCCGGAATCCAGGCAGTAGCTGCTCACCATCGCGGCGCCGCCGTGAGTGCGGGCACCGATGTTCCAGATGGTCACTCCTCCGATGATGCCCCCACGAAGCAGAGCGTGCAGGGCGGAGCCGTCCTGCGAGGAGTAGAGAACGGGACCATTGGTGAGAAGCAGGTCCCATCCGTGCTTTGCCCGCATCAGCCGATCCCAGGTGCCGAGGAACGCCACGGCGCGCCGGGAGGATTTCATCTCCGTCAGGCCCAGACGTTTCGCCAGGGCGCGACCGCGTGCCAGATACCGGTCGACGACGAGCGAGGCCCATTTCGAGGCGCTCCCGGGCGGCAGCAACCGATCGATTCCCTCGACGGGTGTTTTGAGTAGGAATGCCTCCAGATCCTGGCGCATTTTCCCGGCCTCGGCGGGTGTCGGGCCCCCCGACCGATCCAGCCGCTCGCCGGGAGGAACCCACCGATCGAAAGCAGCCTCCGCGTCCTCGGCCGCAGCGACCTCGATCCGCACGCTGAGTCCGAAAAGCCTTTCGCAGAGCTGCTCGGCCCTGACCGCGGAGGCGCGCGCCTGCTCGGCAGAAATCTTCTGCAAGTCCGGGAACTCGAGCACGACGGCCCGTACGACCTTGGGCGGCGCAGCCGCCAGCGCCGCCGCGCCAACGAGCGTCGCCAGCAGCAGGACGACGGCGCGCGCGAAAAGGCGGTGGGTCGTCGGCGCCACGGGCTACTTGCCCGGCTCGTAACCGAACTCGATAGTTTGCCGCACCGCGTCACCCTCGACCCAGGTGCTGTCGGCGACGGAGCGGACGCGCGAGAAACTGGAGAGCAGCCCTTCCCAGTCCGTCTCGAAGTAGCGCCGCAGGTCGTCTCCAGGACCGGTGGTCCGCTCGACAACCGCACCGAAGGCGGCGCGGCACGCCGGCAGATCCAGCCACCGCAGGCTTCGTAGCGGGCCCGGCCGCCAGACCGGCAGCGCGGACGCTGCGCCGGCCGGGGGGGCAGCGGCGGCCAGCCTCGCGGCCAGAGACGCGTGCGTGGCCAGCACCAGTTTGCCGTCGCCAAAGGCCACGTGAAAACCTCGCCCCACGGCGAAGGGAAGCTCGACGCTGGTGACGCCGCCGGCCGCCTTGACCGCAAGGCCCGGGTGGTCGGCCTCGCCCGTCAGCCCCTCTGCGTACCAGCTGCGAACCGGCCCGACGACGGCGGAGGTCTCCGGCAAAGCGCTCGCCCCGAAGAGCACGACAGCTCGCGGGACAGTGCGGTAGTACTCGTCCTTCTCCAGGAGCGGATCGATCACCCTGGCCATGGCGTCGAAGTGCGACTTCCCGAACGCCTCGCCGAGCGTTCGAGCCAGTTCCGACGAGGGTCCTTGGCCGCCGGAAGGGAGCTCCGAATCGAGCACTTCCTGGAAGATCGCGTCGACGATTTCCGCGCCGGACGGAGCAGCCGCCAGCTGCGCATAGGCGAAACCGCCCGAGAGCTTGGCCGCGAGCAGACCGAGCGGAGCCGACGCCGTGGGCTGGGCACTAGCGGCTTGAGAGGCCTGGAGAAGGACGCGATGCTCTTCAATCCCACGTTCGTGAAACCGTGCAGTCACGTAGGCCGCGTCGATCCAGCGCAAGTCCGGGACATTGCGATGGATCCAGTAGGCGTGGAAGTAGTTGTCGCCTCCGAGACGCGTCTGGTCGAGGAACATCCGCAGGTCGGCCGGCCCGCTCTGGAGCGCGGCCGCGCGCGCATATCGCGGGTCGGCGGCCAAGACGTCGGCAGTCTGTGTGGCGACCGAAGCGGCGCGGACCGCCTTCTCCACGAGGTCGACTTGCGTCGAGACGGCAAGCAGGTCGCCCGTCTGGGCGAAAGCGAATTCGAGCGAGCCGTCCTCCGCAGCCTTCGCATAATAGGTGAGGTCGCCCTCCTTTCGCTGATCGAACTTCTTCTTCAAGGGATCGAGGAAGGCGGCCGCCTGGCCCGCTGCGGGAAGGCGGCTCAGATACAGCATCTGCATCCGGCCGATGTCGTAGAGCGCCAGGGCCGACTCGCCTCCGGCGATGGCCTGGAGATTCTGCAGGTTGAGCCCTGCGCCGGCAACGGCCTCCATTTCGGCCAGCCGCGCAGTGAGCTTCCGGGCGAGCTTTGTATTCCTAAAAGAGGTGTAGCCGGCCGTTCGATACCACGCCTCCATCTGCGGCGACACGCGCAACGACGCCAGCGAGGCCGCGAGGTCCGCGGCCTCCAGACACAGCAGCGGCCTGCCAGGGACCAGATTTGCCAGGCCTCCCGCGGCCGCCGGCAGCGCGAGCTCAAGGCCGAGCATCAGGACGCAAACGATCCGCAGCGTTTTCAATTCTGAATCCCTTCCGTGATCGTCAGTCGGCCGGCCTCGCGTGCGGCCCTGGCAGCACCCTCGCGTTCGGCCTTGGCGGCGCGCTCCAGCAGCCGCGCCCTGACCGCGTCGTCGCGGACGGCTTCCGCGCCCGATCGCAGCAGCGATGCCGCTCGGCCCCAGTGCTCTAACGCCTCGAAGCAGCCTGCGGCCTCCTCGGCGTAGCTCGCGGGTTCCGCATAGATGGCGCCCTTCACCTTCGACAACTCGGCCGAAACGGCAGAGAGGTCCGGAGTCTCCGAGACGGTCCTCGCATCCTCGTAGGGGTCGAAGTCGGGACATCCGGGCGCGGTACGGCAAGCCAGGGCGGCCTCGGTTTTCTTCGCCGCCGCCAGCGCCGAGAACAGAGCCAGTGCCGCGTCCGCCTCACCGGTCTCGCGCCACCAGCTCAGAAGAACGGGCGCGGCGTCGGCCGGCCTTTTGGCCTTCAGCAGGTAGAGGCCCAGCTCGCGCTCGATGGCGGCCGGCTGAGACGACTTTGCCGCCAGCTCCTGCAACTGCCGGAGATAGCCGGCCGTGTCGCCTCCCACGAGGGCCAGCCGGGCGGCGGCGCGAGCAGGCCAGGGGGCTGGCGCGCCCTTCTTTGCGAGCTCCAGACAGGCGGCGGTTTCGGCCCCAGCCGCGGCCGGGCCGACGCAGGCGGCGAACGTATCGAGTGCATCCTCGCGCGCGGAGGCAAGCTGCCCGGCCCCGAAGAGCACGCTCCTGGCCAGCTCCAGCGCCTCCGACTTCTTCCCGAGCTGCAAGAACAGTCTGGCCATCTTGACCGAGTTGGCGCCGTCCGACGGCGTGCGCGAGCGAAGCCGTTCGCGGTAGGGCAGCGCGGCCTCCGCCTGCTTGCCATCCTCGAGGACTTGCGCGGCCTGTTCGTGAAAG
>JACQFU010000602.1 GCA_016199905.1 Candidatus Wallbacteria bacterium | reverse complement strand
TCAGCCCCAGCGTGTCTTCGAGAGTCGCCAGACTCGCCTCGAGGAACTGCCGCTGTTCGTCGGCCCGGCGCACGTGCGACAGGCGCTGCTCCAGGATCGAGACGTTTTGCAGCTTCACGTCCCGCACCTTCGCCGGCGCTTGCTCGGCCTCCTGCGACAGCTTCGTCACGGTCCGCTCCAGCTGCCGCGGATCGGTCTCCGAAAGGTACTCGCGGATCATCACCAGCGCAGCCAGCATCCGCAGGAACGAGGCCTGCAGGTATCCCAGCTTCGCCAGGTTCTGCTCGGCCAGCAGGCTGTCAGACGAATCCAGGGCCGAGGCGCGCGCCTCGATCTTGGCGCACAGTTCCTGGATGCCCTTGTAGCGGGCCCGGTCCTTCCCTACGAGGCGATCCAGCAGCTGGTCTTCCTTCTCCTTCCAGTTCACCTCGAGACCGCGGTTGGCCTCCGAGCGAACCATCCTCTGGAAGCGCGGCAGGTTCGGCACGAAACCCAGATAGAGCAGTTCGACGGCCGCGCCGACGTAGAAGAACCCGCTGTAGAGCACGCCGAGGAGGCCGAAACCCGCCAGGAACAGCAGGTTGGACGGGCTCATGAACGCGGCCTCGTAGAAGTTCGGCCTGGCCTGCGGCTCAACGGGCGGTTCGGTTGCCATCGATGCTCGAGTCCCGCAGCCTCAGCCGGCTTGCTCCACCTTGCGGCTGATCTCGTTGGCCAGCGCCGTGAAGTCTGCCGTCCTCTGAACCTCGGCGGCGGGGCCGGTGGGCGGGCCGATGTAGATCTCTTCGAGCAGCCGCCCGGGCGAGGGAGTGAAGATGTAGACCCGGTCGCCCAGATGCACGGCCTCGGGGATGTCGTGCGTGATGAGGAAGACCGTGGCCTCGACGTTCTGCCAGAGGTCGACGATCAGATCCTGCATCTCCCAGCGGGTCATGCGGTCCAGGGCGCCGAAGGGCTCGTCCATCAGGATGATCTTCGGCTTCACGGCCAGCGTGCGCGCGATGGCAACGCGCTGCTGCATGCCGCCGGAGAGCTCGTGCGGGTACTTGTGTTCGTTTCCTCCGAGCCGCACGCGCTGGATCCAATGCCGGGCAATCTCCTCGCGATCGCCGCGCGGCACGCCCTTCAAGCGCAATCCCAGCTCGACGTTCTGCAGGACCGTGTAACACGGCAGGCTGCTGTAACTCTGGAAGACCATCCCGCGCTCCGGGCCGGGGCCCAGGACCGGTTTACCCTTGACCAGCACGGTCCCGGACGTGGCCGGAAAGCTCGGCTTCAAGCCGGCCAGGATCCGCAGAATTGTAGACTTGCCGCATCCGCTGGGTCCGAGCATCGAGACGAACTCGCCCTTCCCGGGAAGGTCGTCGATGGTGAACGAGATCCGCTCGATGGCCGTGAAGGTGCCTCCGCCGTCGGGCTGGGTGAAGGTCTTGGTGACATCGCGGAAAACGACCACGGGCGGGTTGGCCGGATCGGCCGGGACGTGCGGGCGGTCGACCGTAAGAGACTTGGTGACGGCTTCGGTCATGAGGTCAACGGTTGCGATACGGGAAGAGCAGCTCGCTGGCGACACGGAAGCCCTGGTCGATGGCGATGGCGATCGCCAGGATGACCAGCAGCACGGCGAAGACCTCTTCGGTGCGGCCGCGTCGCTGGGAGATCTGGATCATGTGGCCGAGGCCGTGTTCCGCGGCGACCAGCTCCGCCAGGATGATGTAGCCCCAGCCCACGCCGTAGAGCGTCCGGAGGTGGTCGAAGATGTCGGCTGCGGCGACGGGAGCCAGCACGTGACGGATCGTCTGCCAGCGCGAGGCGCCCAGGGTGTAGCCGGTCTGCAGGTAGACCTCGTCGACGTCGGCGACCGTCTTCACCACCATCGGCAGCAGCATGAAGAATGAGGCGATGAAGAGAAAAGCGACCTTTTGACTCTCTCCAAGTCCGAACCAGCTGATCGTGAGGGGCACCAGCGCGGCGATGGGGACGTAGCCGCCGATCACGGCCAGCGGGCCCGCTACCGCGCGGACCTGGCTGAACGTCCCCATCAGCACCCCGAGCGGAATCGCCAGGGCGGCAGCCAGGACGAACCCCGTGGTCACGCGAGCCAGGCTGTAGAGGATGCTTCGCGTGAGGCCCTGGGTCCAGTGCAGAGGCCCAAACGCGTGCAGCACCTCCGAAGGGGAGGGCAACACCAACGGCGAGACCCACCGCAACTCCACCGTCGGGTTCCAGGTCACGGCAAACCACCCCAGCAGCACGGCCCCCACGCCGGCCGCTCCCAGCGCCACCGCCGTCGCGCGAGGCAGGCTCTCCCGGATCTCCCACTTCATGGTTTCGCTCCCGGTGGAGGGTAGCACGCGCATTGGGGCCGGGGATAGCGCAGCCGTCATGCCGCTTGTGCGGCACGAGAGTTGCATCCCATTGAACTGTGACAATTCGGTGACGAAGGAGGAGCGTGTGACCTCCGGGTTTCCACGATGGACCGCGCCCCGCAAGCTGGCCTTGGCCGCAGCCCTGTTCGGACTCGCCACCGCCGCCTTCCTCGCCTACGAGTCCGATCGGCTCTCCGTCCTGGAGGCCGCTTTGCTCGTCGGCGATCCCCAGACAACTGCCGAGTACACCGTCGGAAGCCTTTCGGCACTCTACAGTTGCGGAGCGGGTCCAGGCTGCTCCGGACTGTTGCTGGTCAACTCGGGCGAGTTCAAGACCATCAACCTGGCCAACTCCCTCGCCTCCGACGAAGACACCCTCCGCGGCACCTATGACGTGACGGACGATCTCGTGACGCTCTCGCCTGATTCCGTCGCCTCGGGGTCGCTACCCGGCACCGACAGAGGGCCCCTGGAGTACCGGTGCGTCCGGTGGGGATGCTGCAAGTACTTGGTCCCGAAGGACGCCATGGCGGAGTTCTGCAGGGCGGCCAACGGCGGCAGATACAACCCCAGGCTCACCTCGGCTCAAGAGCGCTTCTATCGGAGCCGCAACTGCACGGGACCTCACATGCCGGGCATACCCCACGTTTCTGCCGAATGGGCCGCAATGCTGCTGCCCAAACCCGTCGAGGCTCACGTGACTCGTGTGACCGCCGAGCAAGTCCGCATCGACGCCGGTCGCGACAAGGGCATCCGGGAAGGAATGCTTTTCTACTCCGATCGGAGCGGCGGCAGGATCTTCGAGTACGAGGTCACCCGCGTCTACGAGCGTAGCTGCGAGCTTCGCGAACAGCGCTCGCGAGTAGGTTCGTCCAGACTGCGTCGCGGAGCTACGCTGAACAGCCGCTATCCGGCGCCGCTCGATGAGCATGCCGCCGCCGGCGCGCCGGCGCTTGCGCTCTCCCGAGTCCTCTGACGGCTGCGCCAACGATTGGCGCTCCATCTTCGGACCAGGATAAAAAAGGCCCCGCCTGGGATAAAAACCACCTTAAGAGTGGTGCCCCTGGGTGGACAGGACGGTGCCGCGGAGAACCTTTTGTTGGCGTCCGCTCCGGGCGCTCGTGCCTCGGGTCACGAGGTGCGGGCCGCCACGATCACTTCGACTCGACCGGGAACACCTTCACTTCGACGCGACGGTTGAGGCGATGGTCGGTGAGGGAGACCGGGTTGTCCCAGCCGTTTCCGAAGGCGCTGATCTTGTCGCGCGGGAACTTGAACTTCTCGAGCAGAGCCTTCTTCACGGAGACGGCCCGTTTCTCGGACAGTTCTCGGACATCCTTGCTGAATTCCTGATAGACTCTCGGGCCCTCGCGTTCGACCTCCACCTTGCGGGAGGTGTCGACGTTTCCTTCGAGCACGATGCGGGCGGCGCCGAAGCTTGCCGCCAGGCGGCCGATTTCCTCGATCGCCTGGGGGATGCCTTTATCGTAGTTGGGATCGAGATCTGCGGAGTTCGGCTAGAACTGGATCATCACCGTCTTGGTGAGGATGGGCTCGGCCTCGATGCGGATTTTGGACGACTGGGCGGGCGAGAACGCGGGGCCGGGAGCCTCCTTGGAGCCCGGGAAGAGAGGCGCGACCTCGCGCAGCAGCGAGGCGTCTTTGGAGTCCTCGGGGCGCACCGGCGCGCCGATGGCGCCGTACTGCTTGTAGACATAGCTGGCGGCCCGCCAGGTGCGGTCGTAGTTGGCGGCGAAGTCGGCGTCGGTGAAGAACTTCAAGTTCTCTGCGAAGTTGGTCGTGTGGGCGTCGCCCATCATCCCCTTGCACTCCTCGACCCCCAAGCCGAAGCCGTCGGCCATCAGCGCGGCGACCTTGTCGGGGTCCTTGGCGGCGACGTCCATGCCCTTGAAGATCCCGATGACGAGGCCCTTCACGACGTCGCGGTGATCGGCGTAGAAGTCGGACCGCACGGCCCAGACGTCGGCGATCATGTTGTTGGCGTCCTTGGTCGTCGTGAGCAGTCGGGCGCCCTTGACGCCGCCCTTCTTGCCCCCGTTCTTCTCGTCGACGATGTTGTAGATGTCGGGCGACCAGGAGACGCAGGCGTCGATGCTGGAGTTGTCGACGAAGGCGCGCGCAGCGCCGAAAGCGGTGTCCGTGAACTTGAAGTTCACTTCGCTGGGGCTGACGCCGGACTCCGCCAGCACCCGCAGGATGTAGTAGTGGGAGGGAGAGTTCTGAGCCAGCACGATGGTCTTGCCGCGCAGATCGTTTGCGGACTGGACGTGCGCCCGCACCACGACTCCGTCTCCGCCGTTGGACCAGTCGATCTGCTGGCAGACCTTCGGGAACACGCGCGGGTCCTTGGCCAGCCCCTCCGCGAACAGCGCAATCATGTCGAGCGTGCCCCACAGGACGTGCGACTGCCCCGAGGCAAAGGCGGCGCGGGCGGCGTCGGGATCGTCGATCAGCTTCAGGTCGACCTGGAAACCGAACTCCTTGAAGAAGACGCAGTCTTTGTTGGCCTTGAAACCGTTATTGGCGGCGATGATTGGCGCCCAGCCGCCCCAGATGTTGATGGGGAAGACGACGGTGTCGTTCTTGTACGAATAAGACTGAATCTGTCCAATGGGTTTGATGAGTGACTTGCCGACGAACTTGTACTCGTTGACCGTGGTGGCCCCGCCGGCTGCGGGCGCGGCGCCAGCCACCAGCGGTTGCTGGACGCCGGAAGCGCCGGGCTGCGGCTGGGAAACCGTCGCCGGAGGCGGCTGGCCTCCCCCGCCGGAGATCTTCCTCAACTCGTCGGCGCTGATCGCCTGCGGCTGAGCGGCCGGCGGGAACAGCTGCTCGCGCAGCTTCGTGGAGCCCGCGACCAGCAGCGCGATCGCCAGGATGAGGAGCAGGACGATCCCGCCGGGCTTCAATTGGCCGTCACGGTTGCGAAACATCAGTGTCCTCCCGTCACCACCCGGGAACGGGCCCGTCCGGCGTCAGGACTGGACCTTTTGGCGTTCGGGGGTGTCCTTTTCGGCCGGGCCCATCGTCTTCTCGGCGGGACCGGCCGGCACGGCGTCGGTCGCTAGCCCCATCTGGAGCTCGAACTGACGCAGCAGGTCGTTGGCTTGCAGCTTCTTGGCTTCTTCCTCGATCTCGAAGGTCGACTGATCGACCTTTTCCAGCGCGAGCGAGACGCGGGCCTCCTTCTCGGCAGCCTCCTGCTCGAGCTTGCGGACCATTTCATCGTGGCTGGAGTCCATTCCGGCGACCTTGAAGCTCTCCATGGCATCGGCGACCTTGCCCTGCCATTCGGCCCGCTTTTTCGCCTGGATGGCGCTCATCGCTTCACGGGTCTTGCGCTCCTTCTCGCGCATGAAGGCGGACTTCACCTGCATGGCCTTATCCACCGCTTCGTTGGCGGTCTTCAGCTGCACTTCGGTGGCGGCCAAGTCCTTTTTCACCTGCTCGAGTTGAGTGGCGAAGGTGAGCGCGATGTCGCGCCGGCCGGCCTTCAGCGCCGCCTGGATCTTCGAGGCCAGCTCCTTCTCCTTCTCGTCGAGCTTGGACTTCTCCTTTTCGAGCAAGACCTGATTGGCCTTGATCATGGCAATGCTTTGGTTCATCGCGGGGACCTGGTCCTCCATGTCCCGGATATTCTGCTTGAGGATCAGCTCCGGATCCTCGCCCAGCTCGATGAAGAACCCCACGAACGACCGGAACATGCGCTTGATTCTCTCGAACATTCCCTGGGTTCCCCTTTCAGCTCTTTGCGGGGCGCCGCTGTAACAATGCTGTTTCCCTTGGTCACTATAGGCAGCCCTGGCGGCAGGGGGAAAGGTTTTTTGCGGGGTGTATCATTCGTCCGTTCCCGCGGCCCCGCGGGACGGCCGAGAGGAGACACGGGTGATCGTCCGGGAATGGAGCGTGGACTGTCATGGGTGCCAGGGCGACCTGGACGACGCCCTGTCGATAGAAGCCGCCCTGAGGCGAGGCTCCGAGGCAGTCGGGGCCGTGGTCCTCGGCGCCAGCTGCACGCGCTACCAACCGATCGGGACGACCGTCTTCCTGCCGCTGGCCGAGTCTCACGCCATGGTCACGACCTGGCCCGAACACCGCTTCGCCCTGGTCAGCATCCTGCTCTGCAACGACAAGATGCGGCCGCAGACCATCCTGGAGGCCGTGCTGGCGCACCTGAAGCCCGAGCGGGTCCAGGTCCACGAGACCGAACACACGGCCGGCGAGACCGCAGCCGACTTCCCCCGGGAAACCGCGGCGACGTGAAGCGCCTCTACTTCGTCAACGCCTTCGTCGACCACGCCGTCATCGGCGGCGTATCGATAGCCGCCTGGGCGCTGCTGGCTACCTGCCACAGCGGCGAGCGGACCCCGGCTGTATTCGGCCTGTCGGCTGCGCTTCTGTGGGTCTGCAACTGGCCTCACTTCGCCGCGACCAGCTACCGCCTCTACCACTCGCCGGACAACGTGCGGCAGTATCCGATGACGGCGCTGGCCGTGCCGTGGCTAGTGCTGGCCGGCGTCGCCGGCGCGCTCGCCTCGCCCGAGATCCTG
>JACQFU010000017.1 GCA_016199905.1 Candidatus Wallbacteria bacterium | reverse complement strand
GTCGTGCTCGGGATGATGCCGCTCCTGGAGAACAGCTTCAACGTCATAACGACCACCAAGCTCCAGGAGCTGCTCAACCCGAACCACCCGCTGCTGGCCAAGTTGATCCGCGAAGCTCCCGGCACGTATCACCACAGCGTGAACGTGGCCGCGCTGGCCGAGGCCGCAGCCGAGGAAGTCGGGGCCGATCCGGTGCTGGCCAAGGTGGCCGCCTACTATCACGACCTCGGAAAGACGAAGCGGCCGTACTTCTTCATTGAAAACCAAATCGGTGGAGTGAACTACCACGACAACCTATCGCCGCACCTGTCTCGGCTCATTATCCACAGCCACACGAAGGACGGAGTGGAGATCGCGAAGAAGTTCAGCATTCCCAAGTGCATCACCGACGTGATGCTCGAGCACCACGGCACCGATCTGGTCGCGTACTTCTTCCACCGCGCGCGGCAGGACGGCGATCCGGCCAGCGGAGACGTCGAGGAGCAAACGTTCCGCTACAGCGGCCCGAAGCCCCAGACGCGCGAGGCCGCCATCGTGATGATGTGCGACGGCGTGGAGGCCGCGAGCCGCACGCTCAAGAAGCCGACGCCCGCCAACGTCGAGGCGCTGGTCACGAAGATCCTCAACGATCACTTCGCCGACGGACAGTTCAACGAGTGCGACATCACCAAGCGCGATCTCGAGCTGATCCAGGCCCGCATCTCGAAAACGCTGACGAGCATGTTCCACAACCGCATCAGCTATCCCGAAGGCTTCCAGCCCGTCGAGGAGGAGACGCGCCCCGAGCCTCCGCGGCTCGCGGTCGCGGGCAAGTAGCAAGGGCGCCGGGGCTCGAGCAACGCCACGACTTTCAAGAGGCGGCGCTTCGCAAAGGAAAAAGGACTGACTTCCGCCGTTTCATCCTCGCGCCCCGCGACTCGCTGCCCCCCTACTTGTTCTACTGTGTCCTCGTGAAGCTCCTCGTCGACGACCGTTCGGGGCAGTACCGGATCTTTCCGAAACGCCTGCGCGACGCGGCGGACCGGATGGCAGCCGCGCTCGCGCTGCCGGGACCGACGACGGTTTCGCTGGTGTTCTGCTCGGTGCGAACGCTGGCGCAACTGGGCAAACGCCATTTCGGGAAGGGCCGGACCACGGACGTGATCGCGTTTCCCACGGGCTTCGAGGGCCTCGACGGCATGCTGGGTGAAATCTGGATCGCTCCGGACACCGTGGCCCGCAACGGACTGAGGTTCGGCAAGGGATTCAACGCCGAGCTGCTCTTCGTTTTCGCTCACGGCTTGCTGCACCTGCTCGGCAAAGACGACGATACCGAGGCCAGGCGCAACGCGATGTTCCGCCGCCAGGAGAAGCTGCTCGACGCTTGCCGCTCCGACGGCGGAGCGCTGCCGATCGCGATCGCTCGGAAGGCCGGCCGCCGATGCTGATCTTGCTGACCGTCAGCGTCCTGCTCGCCCTGGTTTTCGCAGGGGCCGAAGCGGCGTTGCTGGCGCTGTCGGAGGGAGCCGCGGGCCGCCCTCGTGACCCGTTGCCTGCACGACTGGAGCGGATGCTGGGCGATCCCGAGCCGCTCTTGCAATCGCTCGTGGTGGGCAACCTGGCCGCCGTGGCGCTGGCCGGGACCTCGCTGGCGCTCCTGCTGATTCGCAGCCACGGCTTGACGCGCGGGCTGATGCTGGGAGGGCTGCTGCTGGCGCCGCTCGTGGCCCTGGTGACCGAGGTCTTCCCTCGATTGATGACGCGTGCGCGACCGGGCTCGTTCTTGACCGCGATCCTCCTGCCGCTGGCGGCCTTCGCGCGGGTCACACGCCCCGTGGCGCTGGCCGGCAGCTGGGCGGGCGTGCGGCTGGCTGCCGCGGCGGAGCGACTGTTGGTCCTGGCCGCCCCGGCGCCGCGCGCCGAGCCGGGGTCCGTGACGCGCCGCGTCACCTCCGAATCCCTGGAAGGCGAGCAGGAGAAGATGATCGGCAGCGTCCTCGAGTTCGGAGAGACTCTCGTGAAGGAAGCGATGGTCCCGCGCCGAGACATGGCCGCCCTGCCTGCCGACGCCGGGCTCGAAGCGACCCTGGCCCTGGTGCGAGAAACGCAGTACTCCCGCCTCCCCATCTATCGCGGCAAGCCCGAGAACGTCACCGGCGTCGTCCACTCGAAGGACCTGCTCCCCTGCGCCCACGGACTCGACCCGGAGCCTTTTTCCATGCCGCGCCTCGCCCGCCGCCCCTTGTACGTCCCCGGCGTGATGACTCTCGACGACCTGCTGACCGAGTTCCAGCTGAAGGGCAATCACATGGCCTTCGTCGTCGACGAGTTCGGCAGCACCGCCGGCCTCATCACCCTGGAGGATGTCCTGGAGGAGATCTTCGGCGAAATCCAGGACGAACACGATCGCGAGGAGCAGCCCATCCGGCGGGTCGGACGCTCTGCCTGGATCGTCGTCGGGACCACCGCCATCGACGAAGTCGAGACCGTCCTGCGGGTGGAGTTTCCAGACACAGGCTGCGACACCCTCGGCGGACTGGTCTTCCACTGCCTGGGCCACCTGCCGGAGCCCGGCGAAACGTGCGTCGTCGAGGGCGTGACTCTGGAGGTGCTGCGCGTCGAGAAGCGGCGAGTGCAGGAGGTGCGCGTCCTCGCCGGCGCCGCGCGCGACCGCTGGAAATCCTCGGCCGACTCCTGACGCCAACCATGAGCACCCTTCTTGCAATTGCCTTCTTGACGAGCGCCGCGCTGCTCTTTCTCTTCAACGGCCTCGAAAGTGCGCTGGTGCGGCTTGGCGGGACCGGCTCTCGCGGAGCCATGACGCGCCTGGCGGCCCGCCTGCACACAGCGGCCCTCTCGGACCCGCAGCGCGCCCTGGCCTTCGCAGTCTCGGGCAGCGTGCTCGCCTCGACAACGGCCGTCCTCGCCTCTGCCGGGTTCTGGTTCAGCGTCTTTCGCGCACGGCCGGCGTTGGCGGCCGCCGGCACCTTCGTGGTGACTGTCCCGGCGCTTTTCGTCCTGTGCGAAGTCCTGCCGCGTACGCTCTTCCGTCGCCACGCCGAAGAGCTGATGACCCGCCTCGAACGGCCGATCGCGATCCTCTACAAACCCTTTCACTGGCTGCTGGAAGGGCTGGCCTTCGTCTTCGCCGTCCCGGGCGACGATTCCGCGGGCCGGTCGATCCCGCTCTCGGTCCGCGCGACTCGCGAAGAGCTGCAGTACCTGCTGGCCCACACCGAACGCTCCGGCCTGGTTGGAGTCGCAGGGCGCAACATGATCGCCGGAATCCTGGAAGCGCGTCACCTCAGCGTCGACAAGCTGATGCAGCCGCTCGACAGGGTCGTCTCGTGCCCGGAGTCGTCGTCTCCGGGCGTGTTCGTATCGACGGTCGTCCAGAGCGGATTCACGCGCATCCCGATCTGGCGGGGCACTCCCGACAAGATCGTCGGAGTGATCCACGCCACCGACCGGCTGCCTCAGTCCCTGCCTCCGGTGGGCAGTCTGATGAGAGACCCTTTGCGGGTCAAGCCGGAAACGACGCTGGTGGAGATGTTGCGCCTGTTCCAGTCTTCCCGCGGACACATGGCCGTCGTCGAGGCCTCTGCCGGAGTGGCGTCGGGCGTGCTGACCATCGAGGACGTGCTCGAGCGAATCATCGGCGAGATCAAAGACGAGCACGATCCGAAGGAGGTCGGCATCCGGCAACTCTTCCAGGACACCTGGCTGGTGGACGCCGTGCTCGACATCGACAGCCTCAACCGCCGTCTGGGGCTGTCACTTCCAAAGGGCGACTACGACACGTTGAGTGGGTTCCTCCTTTGGCTCTTCCGAAAAATCCCCGCGATCGGCGACGAAACCAGTTACCAGTCAACCCGGTTCTTCGTCACCAAGGCCGACGACACGCACGTCGAACAGGCGATCCTGAAGAAGTTGCGGCGTCCCTGAAACGCCTCGAGTCCTAAGCCCGGCCACGCGATGCGCCGATACTACGGATCGTGCGCGAGAATGCCATTCCGCGCGTCTCCGGGTTTTCCCGATGAAGCCACGCTCCTTCCCACAATCGCCAACCGCCCCGACTCCGGCCGTCGCCCGAGGGCCGTCCTTCTGGCGAAAGCCCGTGCTCACGGCGATCCTGGGCACGACCCTGGCGATGTGGCCCGTGCTGACCGGTTCCACGCAACCGACCACCGACATGTCGCTTCTGGTGGCGATGGCCACGATGACCGACGTGCGCGACTCCCTGGAAGAGAAGCTGGGTCTGCTCGCCCAAGCCTGCGGACGGGCCGAGGAAATCCCGCACGACACCGCGGAGTACCGCCGGTTGCAGGGCCAGATGGAGATCCACTTCCGAAACGCCCGCGACATCCAGGCTTTGGCGCTCGGCTTTCTCGGAACATCCTCCCAGCGGTATGCCGACTACGCCAAGTACTGGGGCAACTACCGCGAAAGGCTCGTCGGCACCTGGACGCAGATCCGCAAGTACCACGACACGCTCGTCGCCGACATGCCCGGCAGGGAAGCCGCTGAGGCGGCCGAGCGCTCCGGCGACGAGGCCGCGCGACCAGCGACGACCTCCAGCGTCCAGGCGGCCGCGACTCCTCCGCCAGCCACCCAGTCCCCGGCTGCTGCCGCAGATCCGCTCGCGCGCGGCACTCCGAGGACCGCCTCCACGACCCGGTCCAACGACCAGCAGGAGCTGCTGCGACTCTACCGAGAAGCCTACAAGCGCTACTCCGAGGGCAGCCCCGAAGCCGTCGAGGACGCGCGAGGACGCTTCGAGACGTTGCTTTCGAGCGAGCCTGCGTTCCACCTGGCTCGCTACTGGCTCGCCCGCATCCTGCTGGCCCAGGGTCAGCCCGTCAAGGCCCGCGATCACGCCAAGATCCTCCTGGCCGACCAGCCCGGCCTCAAGATGGCCCGCACGCTGCTCGCGGAAGCCGAAAGGGCGTTGCGCCACGGAAGTGCCCGCGGTCCTGCGACCGCCACTGCCATGCGCAGCCGCACTCGCCTGATGCCCTTCCTCGGCGGCCGGGCCGTGGCAGCCAAGCCGGCGACCGAAGAGTAGCCGCGTAACTTCGGGGCCCCTCGTCACGTAGTCTGTACGAGGACGCTTCGCCGCGGCCGTTGTTTCGCGTCGGCGCGCTTCGTTAACATGGCCGCGAGGAGCAAACGATCATGACAAAGCTGATGCGCGGGCTGGGAATCGGTCTGTTGGGAGGTCTACTCGCCTCGAGCGCCCTCCTGGCGCAGGACGACCCGTACGGCGACCTTGCCCGAAGCGGCACCTCTCGACCCGCCAAGGTCGACGGCAACGCGGCCGGCGTGGTGCAACTCACGGAAGACGACAACGACGTCCTGCTCTTGCTGGCAGCCGCCGTCAACGATACGCGTCTCGTTCTGCAGACCAAGACTCGCGACGCGAAGGGACGACTGCCCTCCGAGTCCGGCTACACCGCCTACGAGACTCGAAAGGATGCGGACGGCCGCCTGATGCTGGCCGGAAGCCTGTTCCACAACTCCTTCGAAGGTTTTTCCAGCAAGAGCAATCCGGAGCATGGCCGCCACGATCGGCAAGGAGCTGACCGCCGGTCTCACCGTGCCTTCCGGGTTCTGGTTCGACAGCCGCGCGCGTTCCGAACAGGCCACCCTGGTCCTCCAGACGCAGACGAGCTTGCAGGCCCTGACCAACGTGCTCGCTTGGCTGCAAGTGCGGACCAAGGGGCAACGATAGACCACTCACGAACAGGAGACAGTCCCCATGTCCTTTCACCCGATCGTTCCCTGGTCCGTGGCTGTGCTCGCGGTTGCCGTGGCCTGGGCTCCTCAGGCCCAAGCACACGATCTGGCCGACGGCTATCTGCGCGCGCGCGCCATCGTCGCTCGGCACCTGGAACACGCCAAGCTCAACAGCGCCTACGGGACCCCGGCCTTCGATGAGACCGGCCGGCGAATCGGCGACATTTTTTTGAACTTCACCGGCCAGGACTCGCAGGGCCGCTGGATGCTGATGTCGTTGACGCTCGCTCCCGGCGGCTCGCTGCAGGGCGAAACCGATCCGGACAATCCCAGAGAGGATCGCTGGGGTCATCATGAGAAGCCTCCCGTCGAGCTGGACGCCTGGCTGCCTCCCGAGGAGGCCGTCGCCACGGCCATCAATTTGCAGCCCGGCCACGCTCCGACAGCCGGCATCTCCCTCGCCTACTATCATGGTTCATGCCAAGAGGAAAGACCTAACACAGAGACACGAAGCCACAGAGGCAGAGAGAAACCTCCGTGTCTCTGTGCCTCCGTGTTGAAAGTCTTTCTCTTCACTGCCATGTTGTTTTGAAAACGATCTACTAGGAAGACCCCTCCCGCCGAAGCGACGAAGTCGCACGGGTCGATCGGCCGCTGACCCCCGGCGTCGCTTCGCCTGCCCCAAGTCGGCGCGAGCAGAACATGTCCCCACCGGCTCCCGGCGCTTCCCTCTCGGTGCTGGTCGTCGACGACGAGCGGAACATTCGCAAGACCCTGCGCATCTGTCTCGAGGAGCTCGGGTGCCGGGTCGCCGAGGCGGCGGGCGGCCGAGCGGCCCTGGCGGCAGCCTCCGAGCAGAACGTCGACCTGGCGTTGGTCGACCTGCGGCTCGGCGACGAGAGCGGGCTGGATCTCTTGCCGGAGCTGGCCGCGGCCTGTCCGGGCGCTGAGATCCTCGTGATCACGGCCTACGCCACCGTGGACAGCGCCGTGTCGGCGATGAAGCGCGGCGCGACCGACTACTTGCCGAAGCCGTTCACACCGGCACAGATCGGCCACCTGGTCGCGCGGGCGGCCGAGCGTCGCCGGTTGCGGCTGGAGTTGGCCGACCTGGAGGCACAGCTGGGGGATGCCGCCCCGGCCGTCGACCTGGAGACAGCCTCACCGGCGATGCGGCGCGTGCTGGAGACCATCGAGAGGGCGGCCGATCACGACGTTGCCGTCCTGCTGCGGGGCGAGAGCGGCACGGGAAAGACGGTCCTGGCGCGCCTGCTGCACCAGAGGAGCCGCCGATCGGCACGACCGTTCGTTCTGGTCAACTGCCCGACCCTGAGCGAGGAGCTGCTGGCCAGCGAGCTGTTCGGTCACGCCCGAGGCGCGTTCACGGGCGCCGTGCGCGACCAGCCGGGTAAGGTCGAGGCGGCCGACGGTGGCACGCTTTTCCTCGACGAGATCGGCGAGCTGTCGCCCGGGCTCCAGGCCAAGCTGCTGAGGTTCCTGCAGGACCGCCAGTTCGAGCGCGTGGGCGAGACGCGCACGCGCCAGGCCGACGTGCGCGTCGTGGCCGCCACCAATCGCGACCTGGACGCCGACGTCGCCACGGGCCGCTTCCGGCGTGACCTGCTCTACAGGTTGAACACCGTGGAGTTGACGGTGCCGACGCTGGCGGAGCGGCCCGAGGACGTGCTGGCGCTGGCGCAGCGGTTCGCGGCCTTCTTTGCACGCGCCAGCCGCCGGCCGCCGCCTCGGTTCTCTCCGGAGGCGGAGGCGAAGCTGCTGGCTCACGACTGGCCAGGCAACGTCCGGGAGCTGCGTAACGCCGTCGAACGGGCCGTCATCTTCTGCTGCGGCGGGGTCCTGGAGCCCGGCGATCTGCCCGAACGGCTGGCGGGCGCAGGGCCCGCCGCGCCACACGTGGGCGGCGAGTTCAGCCTCGAGGCCGTCGAGCAGGCCCACATCGCCCGCGTCGTGGCCCGCTGCGAAACGCTGGAACAAGCGGCCTCGATCCTGGGCATCGACTCCTCGACGCTCTGGCGGAAACGGCGCAAATTGGAGCGATAAGCTCCGAATGACGTTTCGAGTCGTTTAGAGCGACGATCTCGCCAGCAGCCACACTCCCACCAGGATGGCCCCCATCCCCAGCACGTGCAGCAGCCCGTCCGCGCTGACGTCGTGGGCTATCAGTCCCCCCGCTAGCAGCAACCCGCCAACGGCGGTCGGATTCGCGGGCGTACCGGTTATCCGGCCGGCCGGCGGCCGGCCCGGCCAGGGGTCCAGTTCCAGGCGATTGCTCGCAGTTTCGGGCGCGAGCTTCATGGGGACCTTGGTCGTTGTCTCTCCCTCCTCCACGGTCTCCACGCGAGCTTGCAGCCACAAGGTCTCCCTGGCAACCTCGCCGACGTCGGCCAGAAGGGTCGGAGGTACCATCACGTCGAAAGCGTAGCTGTACCGCCGGTCGGCTTCCCAGGCGCCGTCGAAGAGGATCATCCCCTCCAGGCACTCCAGAGGCCCTCCTTTACCGGCTGCGAGGCCGACAGCCAGGACGACCCAGGCGCCGCGAGAGTCCGCCGACGGCTCGACCTCGACGACTCCGCAGATCGACTCCCCGGGACGGAATTCGGGTCCATCGGAGTCGATGAGGATCTTCACGTCTCGCACGTCCTACCTCCCGGTAGCATCCGCGACTCGGATGTGAAGCAGCTCGCGTGCCAGACTTCCGGGTAGGCTTGAACAGTCGATCGAGCGGCCCTCGGCGCCGCCGGAGCCTTGCATTGCGCAACCTCGACTTCGCGTTTTGCACGACGGCTTTGCGCGCTCTGCGCTTTGCAATGCGGACTCCCATGCGGTCTTGCGGGCCGCAAGGTCACGGGCAGCTTTCGGCAGGCGCAATGCCGTTCCGCAAGGTGGTATGGCGATTGCGAGGTCTTTCCAAATGCTCGATCTCGCACTCGTCGTACTCGCAATTGTGTTGTTCGCGCTCTCCTGGGCCTACGTCCTGGGATGCGAACGCCTCTGAGCTCCAAGGAGCACAACGCCATGGGCTTCGACTACACCATGGGATCGATCCTGACGGTCCTGCTGGCCGCTTACCTGATTTACGCGCTCCTCTATCCCGAGCGTTTCTGAAGGACTGCACATGACCTTCGCTGGCTGGTTCTCCATTCTGGTCTGTCTGCTGCTGATCCTGGCCCTGACCAAGCCGTTCGGGATCTACCTCTATCGCGTCTTCGAGACCGAACGTCCGCCCCTGGCCCCTATCCTGGGCGGACTGGAGCGCTGGGTCTATCGCCTCTCAGGCGTCGACCCGTCCAAAGAGCACCACTGGACGGAGTACGCCCGCGCGCTGCTCGCCTTCAGCCTCTTCGGCGTCCTCATTACTCACTTCATCCAACGAGTACAGCACCTGCTGCCGCTGAACCCTGCGGGTCTCGGACCCGTCGCGCCGGACCTGGCTTTCAATACCGCCGTCAGCTTCACGACGAACACCAACTGGCAGTCCTATGCGGGCGAGTCGACCATGAGCACCATTACCCAGATGGCCGGTTTGACGTGGCACAACTTCCTCTCGGCCGCCTGCGGTGTCGCTGTGGCCCTTGCGCTGGCACGCGGCTTTACCCGCCAGCGAGGCCAGACCGTGCCGGCGACCATCGGGAATTTCTGGGTCGACGTGACGCGCTGCCTACTCCACGTCCTCCTCCCCATCTCGTTCCTCTTCGCGCTCGCGCTCGTCCAGCAGGGCGTGCCCCAGACCTTCGCCCCGAACACCGCGGCCACGACGCTCGAAGGCGCCAAGCAGGCCATCCCCCTTGGCCCCGTCGCCTCCCAGGAATCGATCAAGATGCTCGGCACCAATGGAGGCGGCTACTACAACGCCAACAGCGCGCATCCGTTCGAGAACCCGACTCCCTTCTCGAACCTGCTGGAGATGATCTCCATCTTCGCCATTGCTGCGGCGCTGACCTACACCTACGGGTTGATGGCCCGCAACTCGCGAGAGGGCTGGGCCATCTTCTGGGCCATGGCTTGCCTCTGCGTCGCCGGCGTCTCGGTCTGCTACTGGGCCGAAAGCAAGCCCAATCCAGCGCTGGCCGGCCTGCCGCTCACCGTCGAGGGAAACCTGGAAGGCAAGGAAGTGCGGTTCGGCTTCGCCGCCACGGCCCTCTTCGCGACGCTCGCCACCGACGCTTCCTGCGGGGCCGTCAACGGCATGCACGACAGCTTCAATCCCCTGGGTGGACTCGTGCCGCTGCTGAACATCCAGCTCGGCGAGGTCGTCTTCGGCGGCGTCGGCTCGGGTCTCTACGGGATGCTGGTGTTCGTCGTCCTGTCGGTCTTCATTGCAGGCCTGATGGTCGGTCGCACGCCGGAGCTGCTGGGCAAGAAGATCGAGGCCAAGGAAGTGAAGCTGGCCGTCCTGTACTGCCTGGTCTTCTGCGTAGCGGTGCTGGGGATGACCGCCGCCGCCGCCGCCGTACTCCCTCATGGCACTTCCACCCTCAACAACGCCGGCCCTCACGGGCTGTCCGAGATTCTCTACGCGGCCTCCAGCGCAGCGGGCAACAACGGCTCGGCTTTCGCCGGCCTCGGCGCCAACACTCTGTTCTGGAATGTCGGACTCGCGGTGCTGATGTGGCTGGGCCGCTTCTGGATGATGATCCCGGTACTGGGCATCGCCGGCTCGATGGTCGGCAAGAAAACGCGGCCTCCCGGGCCGGGAACATTTCCTACCGACATCCCGCTCTTCACGGCTCTGCTGATCGGCGTCGTCGCGATCGTCGGCGCACTCACGTTCTTTCCGGCTCTATGCCTGGGTCCTCTGGTCGAGCACTTCGTAGCGCTCCACGGGAAGGTGTACTGAGAATGAGCACCCGCAGCGGTTCCTCATCGCTCTTCGATCGTGCCATCCTGCGCCAGGCCGCCCTGGACGCAGCCAAGAAGCTCGACCCACGGGGGCTCTTCCGAAACCCCGTGATGTTCGTGGTGGCCATCGGCGCCGTGCTGGTGACCGTGGAGTTCCTCCGCGGAGTCCTCGCTGGCGTGCCCGGGTCCGAACCTGCCTGGTACACAGCCAACATCGCGCTCTGGCTCTGGTTCACGGTCCTCTTCGCCAACTTTGCCGAGGCCGTCGCCGAGGGGCGCGGCAAAGCTCAGGCGGCGGCGTTGCGGCGGATGCGCACTGAAACCGTCGCCAGGCGCTTGACCGGCGGCCGTGAGGAAAGCGTTCCCGCATCGGAGCTCGAGAAGGGCGATACGGTCGTCGTCGAGGCCGGCCAGTTGATCCCCGGAGACGGCGAGATCGTGGAGGGCATCGCATGCGTCGACGAATCGGCCATCACCGGCGAGTCGGCGCCCGTCATCCGCGAGAGCGGTGGCGACCGGTCCTCGGTCACCGGCGGGACGAAGGTGCTCTCCGACCGCATCGTCGTGCGCATCGGCGCCAGCGCAGGCGAATCGTTCCTCGACCGGATGATCGCTCTCGTCGAGGGCGCGGCCCGCCAGAAGACCCCCAACGAGATCGCCCTCCACATCCTGCTCGTCGGGATGACGCTCATCTTCCTGACGGCCTGCGTCACGCTCGTGCCGCTCGCGCTCTACTCGGGTATCCGGCTCTCGATGACGTCTGTCGTGTCGCTGCTGGTCTGCCTGATTCCGACGACGATCGGTGGCCTGCTCTCGGCCATCGGAATCGCGGGCATGGACCGGCTGCTGCAGAAGAACGTCGTCGCGATGAGCGGGCGCGCCGTCGAGGCCGCCGGCGACGTCGACACGTTGCTCCTCGACAAGACCGGCACGATCACGCTCGGCAACCGCCTGGCCACCGAATTGATCCCCTGCGGCGACGTCCGAGTCGGCGACCTGGCCGACGCCGCCCAGCTTGCCAGCCTGGCGGACGAAACCCCGGAAGGGCGCTCGATCGTCGTGCTGGTGAAGGATCGCTACCACCTGCGCGCCCGCAACATCCACGAGATCGCGGCTCACTTCGTTCCCTTCAGCGCCCAGACCCGGATGAGCGGGTGCGACCTGGACGAACGCAAGATACGCAAAGGAGCCGTTGACGCCATTGCAGTGTGGGTGAAAGAAGCCGGCGGTACGGTACCTGACGGATTCCTCGAGACGGCCGGCAAGATCGGCGACACCGGCGGCACGCCGCTGGGCGTTGCCGACGGCAACCGCGTGCTCGGAATCATCCATCTGAAGGACGTCGTGAAGGAGGGCATCGCCGAGCGGTTCGCCCGATTCCGGATGATGGGCATCCGCACCGTGATGATCACCGGCGACAATCCGCGCACCGCCCAGGCCATCGCGCGCGAAGCCGGCGTCGACGACTTCGTGGCCGAGGCGACGCCCGAGTCCAAGCTGCGGATCATCCGCAACGAGCAGGCCGGCGGCAAGCTCGTCGCCATGACCGGCGACGGCTCCAACGACGCTCCCGCGCTCGCTCAGGCCGACGTCGGCGTCGCGATGAACTCGGGCACGCAGGTCGCAAAGGAGGCCGGCAACATGGTCGACCTCGACTCCAACCCCACCAAGTTGCTGGAGGTGGTCGAGGTCGGCAAGCAGCTCCTGATGACGCGCGGCGTGCTGACCACCTTCTCGATCGCAAACGACGTCGCCAAGTACTTCGCCATCCTGCCTGCCGTGTTCGTCGCCGCGTTTCCGGAGATCGCGCCACTCGACGTGATGTCGCTCGCCTCGCCTCGAAGCGCGATCCTCTCGGCCGTCATCTTCAACGCCATCGTCATCATCCTGCTGATCCCGCTGTCGTTGCGAGGCGTCGAGTACAGACCCATCGGCGCAGCGGCACTCCTGCGCCGCTCGCTGCTCCTCTACGGCGTCGGCGGAGTCGTCGCGCCCTTCATCGGCATCAAGGCCGTCGACCTCGTGCTCGCCGCCGTCGGCCTCGTGTAGGAGTTACCATGTTCCAGACCATGACCATCGCCCTGCGTTTTTGCCTGGTCACGCTCGTCCTCACGGGCCTCGCCTATCCCGCCCTCGTCACCGGCTTCGCCCAGTTGCTGTTCCCTTGGCGAGCCTCGGGCAGCCCGGTCAAGGACGAACGCGGCGCAGTCGTCGGCTCCGAGCTGCTCGCCCAGCGTTTTCTGAGCCCGGCCTACTTCCAGCCACGCCCCTCCGCGGCAGGCGACGGCTACGACACGAACAGCTCGGGCGGCTCCAACTTCGGCCCCACTTCCGCCAAGCTGCGAAACCGCGTCAAGGCCGACATCGCTCGACTGCAGAAGGAGAACCCCGCCGCCGCGGCGCCGGTGCCGCTGGAACTGGTTTCCGCCTCGGGCAGCGGATTGGACCCGCACCTGACGCCCACGGCGGCCTTGTGGCAGGTGGGCCGGATCGCCGCGGCTCGAAAGGTCTCGCCCGAACGCGTGCGGGCGCTTGTCGCGGACCGCGAGGAGACTCCCGTGCCGGGCATCGGCGGCGAGCGGCGTGTGAACGTGTTGCTGCTCGACCTCGACCTCGACCGGAGCTTTGGACGGCCCGCGCTGCCCGTTCCGGCGGGAGCGCCACCCGGCGGCAAATGACAGCGGGCCGATCGCGTCCCGAGGACTTCCTCGAGCTCGTCGAGCGCTCGCGGCGAGGCCGGCTGAAAGTCTACCTGGGTTTTGCCGCGGGAGTGGGCAAGACCTACCGGATGCTCGAGGAGGCCCACACGCTGAAGAAACGCGGCGTGGACGTGTGCGTCGGCATCGTCGAGACTCACGGCAGGGCAGAGACGGCGAGCCTCATCGACGGGCTGGAGGTGATCCCCAGGCGCCGCATCGAGTACCGCGCCGTCGGCATCGAGGAGATGGACGTGGAGCGAGTGTTGCTGCGCGCCCCGCAGGTCGTCATCGTGGACGAGATAGCCCACACCAACGCGCCCGGCTCGATCAACCGGAAGCGCTACGAGGACGTCCTGGCGCTGATCGAGGCCGGTATCAACGTCCTCTGCGCGTTCAACGTGCAGCACCTGGAGTCCCTCAACGACGTCGTCGAGCGCGCCACGGCCGTCACGGTCCGGGAGACCGTGCCGGACACCTTCCTGAAGCAGGCCGATCAGGTCGTGACGCTGGACCTGGCCGTCGAGGACTTGTTGGAGCGATTGAGGGCAGGGAAGATCTACGGACCGGAGAAGATCGAGTGGGCGCTGCGGCACTTCTTCAAGGAATCCAACCTGCAGACGCTGCGCGAGCCGGTACTGCGCGAGGTGGCCGAGAGCGTCGAACGGGCAGGCAGCCGCAGCGCCGCCGACGGGGTGAGCGTCACTCCGGCCGCGCAGCACCGCGTGCTCGTGAGCGTGGCTTCGTGGTCCCCCCACGCCACGGGACTGCTGCGGCGAGGGTCTCGCCTCGCGGGCAGGCTCAACACCGACTGGTACGTCGTTTACGTGGAGACGCCCGAGGAGTCGCCGGAGCGCATCGACGCGACGGCTCAGCGTCACCTCCACACGACCATCGAGATGGCCCGTGAGCTGGGCGCCGAGATCGTCAAGCTGAAGGGGCACGATCCCGTCGACGCCATCCTCGACTTCGCGCGGTCCCACCGTGTGGGCGTCATCCTGGTCGGCCGCTCCAATCGGTCTCGATGGATGCGTTTACTCCACGGCGACGTCGTTCAGCGACTGATCGACGAGGGCCCCGAATTCGACGTCCTGGTGGCCGCGCACGGGGAGGGAGGTGCCGTCGGATGAGCCTGCGCACCAAGCTCTTCCTGGCGCAGGTGCCCCTGGCCCTGGCGCTCGTGCTGGTCGGAAGTTTCTCGGTGGCGACGACGAGCATGCTGGGCCGCCGCATCCAGGACGTGCTGAGGATGAACTACCGCAGCGTGCTCGCAGCGCAGCGCATGAAAGAGGCCGTCGAGCGCCTGGATCGGGTCGCTCTCTATGGACTGGCGGGCCACGGGGAGTCAGCGAGCGACGAGGTCCGCTCCCAGCGGCAGCTGTTCTCCGACGAGCTGGCGGTGGAAGAATCGAACATTACCGAGCCGGGCGAGAAGGAAGCCGCCCAGCGGCTGCGCGCGAGCTGGGAGGCCTACGACCAGGCCCTTCGAGGGTTTCTTTCCGGCTCGCCCGTTTCCCGGGAGTACTTTCGCCTCCTGGCGCCGCGATTCCAGGCCGTGAAGCTGGCGGCGCAGGAGATCCTCGACATCAACCAGGACGCGATGGTGCGCCAGAGTCGTCGCGCTCAGGAGGCGGCCGAGCGGGCCAACTCCTGGATGAGTCTGGGAGCGCTGGCGGCGCTGCTCCTCGGCACGGCCGGGGCCCGGCTGCTCACGGGCCGGATGCTGCGTCCGCTGGACGGCTTGAGCCAGGCCGCGCAGAGGATTGGAGAGGGCGACCTGGAAGCCCGCGCCCGGGTCGTCGGAGGCGACGAGATCGCGGCCCTGGCGCGAGAGTTCAACGAGATGGCCGACCGTCTGGCGCAGTACCGCATCGGCGCGATGGGACAGCTGTTGCAAGCCCAGGAGACCTCTCGAGCCGCCATGGACAGCATCCCCTACCCAGTGCTGGTGCTCGGGGTCGACGGGTCGCTGTTGAACGTGAACGAGGCCGGCCTGGAGTTGTTGCGACTGAAGGATCGCTCGCAAGGCCTGGGCGCGATCGAAGGCTACCTTCGCGAGATCATCGAGGCGGCCAGGGCGCACGTGCTCGCCGGCAAGGGACCCTACGTGCCGCGCGGATTCGAGGAGGCCGTTGCCGTCAGCGCACCTGGAGGACCGCGCTACCTGCTGGCCCGCGCGACGCCTATTTACGCCTCCGGCGGGGCTGTCTCCGGCGTCACGATCGTGCTCCAGGACGTGACGCGACTTCGCCGTTTCGACGAGCTGCGAAACGACCTCGTTGCTACCGTCGCCCACGAGTTCCGCACCCCGCTGACCTCGCTCCACATGGCCATCCATCTCTGCCTTCAAGAGGCGGCCGGCCCCGTCACCGAAAAGCAGGCAGACCTGCTGCACGCGGCGCGTCAGGACTGCGAACGGCTGCAGGGAATCATCGACGATCTGCTGGACCTGGCGCGATTGCAGGCCGGCAAGGAAGAACTGGAGCGCCGGGCTGTCTCGCCCCGCACGCTCGTCGAGGACGCGGTGGCCGCCCATCGAGCGCTCGCCGAGCAACAAGGAGTCACGTTGGAGGAGGAAGCCGTGACCGTGCTCGACGACGTCGCCGCCGACGCCGACAGCATCCACCGCGTCTTCTCGAACCTCGTCGCCAACGCGCTGCGTCACACGCCTTCGGGCGGAGTGGTCACGGTCGGCCTCGCGGAGGAACCCGGCGCCGTGAAGTTCTTCGTAACCGACACCGGACCTGGCATCGCGCGAGAGCACCTGGACCGGCTCTTCGACCGCTTCTACCGCATCCCCGGATCGCCTCTGGGCGGTGCCGGCCTGGGCCTGGCCATCGCCAAGGAGATCGTGATCCGCCACGGCGGCCAGATCGGCGTCGAGAGCGAACCCGGCAAGGGAGCGACCTTCTGGTTCAAGCTGCGCGCGGTCGGCCGGGAGGCTTGAACGATTGCGCGTGGGGTGAGCCGACGCGCAACGCAGCCAGCGAGTCGTGGGCACCAATGGGTCCTGAGGGATTTGTCGCGGTGCGGGATAGCAGCACTCCACGCCGGCGAGGCATCGTCCCCGTGCCTTACTACGTGCGTGAGCACGCCCTGGAGGGGATCGAAACCGGCCACCAGTGAGGCGGTGCCGGATGATGGCCGGCTGGTCGAGCGCGCCCTTCACGGAGAGCTGGAAGCGTTCGAGGAGCTGGTCCGACGCCACGAGCGACAGGTTCTCGCGCTGGCGCGCCGGATGCTACGCAACGAGGCCGACGCAGAGGACGTGACTCAGGAGGCTTTCGCCTCGGCGCTCGACCATCTCGAGAAGTTCCGTGGAGAGACGAGCTTCCGTTCCTGGCTGATGACGATCGTGTCTCACGCCGCTCTGAAGGTCCTTCGCAAGAAGAACAGTCTTCCCACCGTGCCGCTCGACGAAGAGAGCCTCGACGGCCTACCCAGACCCGAATTCATCGCAGACTGGCGCGAAGGTCCAACGAGCCTACTGGAGCGCAAGGAGACGATGCGCCACATTCAGGAGGCGTTGGACGAATTGAGTGAAAATTACAGGCTGGTGTTTCTGCTGCGGGACGTGGGCGAGCTGTCGATCCGGGAGACGGCTGGACTGCTGGGTCTGACGGAGAACAACGTCAAGGTGCGGCTCCTGCGAGCGCGCCTCGCCCTGCGAGAAAAGTTGACCAGGGTTTTCGGAGACTCGACCGCCCGAATCGCGCCGCACGCTCACGGCGGAACTGAAGAAACCGCGTAACTTTCGAGGGGATCGCGGGTCCATTCGAACGGGAGAACTCGGGATGAAGTGCGAAGAGTTGCTGGCAATCCTCAACGAGTACGTCGACGGCGAAATCGACCCCGGCGTCTGCGAGGAGTACCGCGAACACCTCGACAACTGCGACCCCTGCCAGGTGGTGGTCGACAACATCCGCAAGACCATCGAGCTTTGTCGCGCCTGCGAGCCCTTCGAACTGAGGCCGGCCTTCAAGACGAAGCTGGACGCTGCGCTGAGGGAAAGGTGGCGCACCCGGCGAGACTGTCGCCAGCGATAGCTGCATCATGGCTTCGTTTGCTCCAGTTGTTTCGTGGCAGTCACTAAGAAACGGCGCTCGAGTGGTATCGAGAGGCTGGGCCATGGGGACACGAAGCAAAACACACGAGGCTCATCCTCGTGCCCCTTTTTCTTCTTGGTGTGGTTCAACCTTTTGGTCCTGGACCGCTGCCCGCGCGAAGACCATCCATCGCGCTCGAGCGTCGTTGGCCTGTGCGAACTCGCGAATTTGTAACCTTCAGGTGTTCCGCGGCTCATCAGGCTACGGAGGTCCTCATGCACATCGATAGAATGATTCGTGGGATTGCCGGCGCCTTCGTGCTGCTGAGCGTGTTGCTGGCCGTCCTGGTTAACTCTTGGTGGCTCGCCTTCACGGCCTTTGTCGGGCTAAACCTGCTGCAGTCGGCCTTTACGGACTGGTGCCCGATGGTCTGGATGCTCCAGCGAGCAGGTTTCAAGCGCGCGGGCGGATGCTAGGATAGCGCTGGCACGATGACAGAGGAGTTTCGAAACCTCCTGGGAACGATGTGGTGGACCTTCTCGAAACTCTTGCCGAGCGTGCTCGTCGGCGCCCCTTTGGCCCTCGTGGTTCTCGCCATCGTCTTCACCGTACTTGGCCGAATTTCGGACCGTACGTCTAAGCCCAATACCACTGAATTAAGCACGCGATGTCGCCCGCCGGAATGAAAACGAACCTCCCTGAAAAGTGGGGCCATGGTACACAGCCCTTGAGCAAAAACTGTTCAAGGAGGTTCGCGCT
>JACQFU010000584.1 GCA_016199905.1 Candidatus Wallbacteria bacterium | reverse complement strand
TGGATCTCGGCCAGAGGGCGGTGGTCGAAGGACTGCAGGATGGTCCGCGAGGTGACGCCCGCGCGGTCGAGCAGCTCCACGATCCGGCCTGCCAACCTGGGGTCTAACGCGTAGGGAGTCTTCGCCTCGACCACCAGCCCCACGCCGGTGCCCCGCGACAGTTCCAGCACCTCGTCCAGGGTCGGGATTCGCTCGCCGGCGAATCGGGCGCCCTTCCAGCGGCCGGCGTCCAGCCGTTTCACCTGCTCCAGAGTGAGGGCGCCGACCGGGCCTTTGCCGTCGCTGGTGCGGTCGAGGACGTCGTCGTGGAGCACCACGAGGCGGCCGTCGGCCGTGGTCTGCACATCCATCTCGATGGCGTCGGCGCCGGCCGCGATCGCCTCGCGGAAGCTGCGCATCGTGTTCTCCGGGTAGACGGCGCTGTAACCGCGGTGGGCGATCACCCAGGGCGCCACGCGCTGCTGGGTGGCGTGCTCGACCGGATCGGAGATCCATCCGCCGGCGAAGGAAGCGGCCGCAGAGATCGAAAGCGACAGTGCCAGTGCAATCGGAGGTTTCATGGTCGATGCGTCTCCCCTGCGCGAGGGCTCACGACCCGCCCTGCGAGCCGGCCGGTAACGGAATCTCCAACGTGACCATCGTCCCGTCGCCGACGCGGCTCGACACCTGGATGCCGCCGCCGTGGCGCTCGACGATCCTCTTGCATAGCGGTAACCCCAGGCCAGTCCCCTCGCCGATGGGCTTGGTGGTGAAGAGGTCCTCGAAGATGTGAGGCAGGTCCTCCGGACGGATGCCGGTGCCGCTGTCGGTGACCGTCGCCTCCAGCCGCCCCGGGAGCACGGTCACGACGACGCCGATGCGGCCCTTGCCCGGGATAGCATCGGCCGCATTCTTGATGAGGTTGATGAAGACCTGCTCCAGTTCGGCCGCGTTGCCCAGGACGGCGGGAAGCGGCTGGTCGGGATAGCTGGCCTCCAGTACGATCCCCCTCTTCTTCACGAGGTAGCTCATCAGCTTCACAGCCTCGTCGACGGGCTGCCGGAGCGAGATCATCGCGGTTTCGACGGAATCGCGCTTGTGCGAATAGTGAAGCAGGTTCTGAACCAGGCGCGAGCAGCGTTGCACGGAGCTGCGCACCATCTCGATCTTGTCGAGCGAAGTCTTGCGGTCGATGGGCAGCGCGCCCTCGAAGTCCTCCTTGAGGATCTCCGAGCACATCAAAATGCACTGCAGCGGGTTGTTCAGCTCGTGCGCCACGGAGCCGGCCAACCTGCCCAGAACGCTCATCTTCTCGGCGGCCAGGAGCTGGTCCTGGGCCAGCTTCAGGCGGTCGTAGGACTCCATTTGCGTCCGATACATCGCCAGGTTCTCGATGTTCACCGCAACGTGGACGCAGACCGTGGCCAGGAAGCTGAGGTCGTCGGCGTCGAAATGGGCCTCCTCGCCGCGCCGATCGATGTAAAAGACCCCGTAGGTCTTTTCGGGACTCTTGAGAGGGACGCAGATGACCGAGCGGATGCCCTGCGCCGAGATGCTCGCTGCGCCGCCGAGGTCGCGAGTGGCGTCGGCGGCGAGCAGCGCGTTGCCGTCGGTGAACACGCGGTTCACCACGGTCGACGTCAATACGAGCGTGCCCTCGGGAGCCACGTGCCGGGCGCGGTGCGTCGCAGCAGGTTTCAGAACGCCATCCTCGTCGGCGATCAGGAAAACCGCCGCGTCGGCCGGCAACTCTCCCATCACGAGCGTGAGGATCTCCTCCAGGAAAGTCGCGAGATCGGCCTTCACGAAGGCCGTGCGCGAGACCCGCCAGAGCATCCGCAGGCGCCGGGCATGGCGTACGCCGGCCTCGTCGTTCGTCTCGGGCTTGACGGGCTCCATCCACTCGTCGAGGCCCGGCTGGGGCATCTGGATCGTGACCCCACCCGAAGGCGTGTTCTCGGGCGTCACGACGACCGTCAGATCCGGCGGCCCGGGCAGTTCCACGGAGTCGCGCTCGAAGACGAATTCGGATTCGCCGATCGCGATGACGTCGCCGTAGGCCAGCTGCTGTTCGACGATTTCAGTGCCGTTGACGTAGGTCTTGTTCGTGGCGCCCAGGTCGCGAAGACTCCAGCCCCTGCTCGAACGGACGATCTCGGCGTGCAGGCGCGAAGCGCGGCCGTCGAGAATCGGGACGGTGCGCGTCAGATCGCGTCCGATCGTGATCGTCCGCTCCCCCACATCGTACGTCACTCCCACGTTGGGTCCGCGCTTGACGATCAGTCGTGCCATTGGCCGCGATCTTATCAACCGCCGGTATCCGGTCGCAATTGCTGCGGGCGACGGTGGAGCCACTTGAAGAAGGCGACGCCAGGCAGGAACACGGCCAGCAGAAACAGGTGCAGGCGAACCCAAGCCGCCAGGAGGATGCCCACGTAGACGAGCCGGAACAGCCGCCGGGCCGCGGGGGACCAGGCGCCGCCGAACGGCGAGTCCGGAGTCGTCCAGGCGCGATCGGGATCGCGCTTGAGCCCCAGCAGCGGCGCCGGCAACGCGTTGTCGGCGGCGGAGTCCGCCGGCCCCTGGCGTCCCGGCCGGCGCGCGGAGAGCAGCGTCCGGAGAGCCTCGCGCAGAAGGCTGTAGCGTCCGTGCGCGAGCAGCCGCAGCGTCCGTTCGGCTTCGCTCGTGCAGGCTTCCGGTCCCGGGCCTGCAGGCGGCGGCAAGAGCGTCGCAACCCGTTCGAGCGACGCGAGGGCTTCCCGCCATCGGTGCGCCGAGAGGTCCATCGCCAGGACGCGCCGGACCAACCCCTCCCGCGCCGGCGCAAGCGGGGCCTCACTCGGGACGCGCTTCAACGCGGAGGTAGCCTCCGCGTTCCAGGGTGTCAGGTCGAACGCGCTTCCGAACCAGAGAGCCGACTCGGCAGCGCGACCCAGCGCCGCGAGCGAGCGCGCCCGTCCGAGTGCGGCCAATAGCGCGCAGGGCTGGTTCGCCGTGGCCCGTTCGAAGTCGCCAAGGGCCTCGGCGGCGCGTCCTTCGCGCAAGGCGAGCGCGCCGCGCACGGCGAGTGCAAGCGGGTCCTCGGGCAGCTCGCGCAGGACTCGTCCGGCGGCTTCGCGGGCGGCCGCGGGCTCGCCCGCCTCCAGAGCGGCCACGGCCTGAAGGCGAAGGGCGGCAGGGTCGCGAGCAAACTCCTCCGCGAGCAGTGCGAGTCGATCTAGCGCCGCGCGTGGCTGGCCGTCGTCCAGGTCCAGGACCGCGGCATCGAGCAGGGCGCGGGCCTTTGCGGCGGCAGTCGTGGCAGCCGAAGGTCGCAAGACGGGCGGCGGCTCTCCGCGACGGGCCAGAGCGCTGTCGACCGCGACCCGATCGCGCAAGCCGTCGTCGGAGGCCAGGAGCGGAAGACCGGCCAGCGTCTCCAGCGCCTCCAGGAAGCGGTGCTTTTCCAGCAGCGACTCGACGAGCACCAGGTTGCCTTCTCCCGGCCGGCCCTGGTCCAACTCGATCCGCAACAGCAGTCTCGGGTCGCCCAGCTCACGAGCGCGCGCGAGCCATCGATCGGCCAGGGCGTAGGCAAACGCCTCGTCGGGCAGGACGGGCGCCAGCCAGCGGTTCGGCGGCAGGCTCAGCAGCGTGCCGGCCGGGTCGGAGAGGGCCGGATAGGATCCGCTCTCGCGGATGAGCATCCGCTCCGAGGCCCAGAGGACGGGCGTGAGATCGCCGGGGCCCGGCGGCATCGCCTCGAGCAGGTCGCGCGCGGCGCGGAGCCTTTTCAGCGTCTCGGCCCCTTCCGCCCGTTCCATCGAGGCCGCGGCGGCAAGCGCCCACCAGAGGGCGCGTCGCGGCATGGCGCGCCCGACGCGACACAGGAGGGCCGACTCGAATCGGGCCAACTCGAGATCGCCGGGGAAAGCGGCGAGGGCTTCACGCAAAAGCTCTCGAACGGCGGGGGCGCCGTCTCGCACGCGGCAGGCTCCGGCGCAGGCAGCGCGATACAGCCGGAGAGCGGCCTCGCGACGGCCCGCCGCCAGCTCCGTGCGGGCCCGGGCGACGGGCTCGGCAAAGGCGGGCGGAGCAAGCGCCAGCTCCAACCAGTCGGGGGACAACCCGGGTCCCGAGACGCGCGCTGCCTCGACGCAGCCGCGAGCGGCCGCGGTCGGCCGGCCCGCCGCCTCGACCGTTTCCAGGCGCCCGGAGAGCAGCCAGAGCATCGCCCGTGCCGTCTCCGGCGGCGCAGCGCGAAATCCTGGGACGACGTACTCCACGGGCAACTCGAACGGATGAGCGTCGGCCAGGTCGAGCCACCCACTCAATCGCTCCCTGGCCTCCGGCGTGTCCGGTTGCAAGGCCCAGGCGCCAGCGGCCTCCAGGACCGAGAGGGACGATCGGTCGTGCGAGGGCAGCAGCGTGACGGACGGCAAACCCAGCGCCCCCGGTTCGCGCAAGCGCGTGACGAGCGGGTCCGCGGCGGCGAGGCCGGAGGCGGCGGCAAGCAACTGGGAGCGGAACCAGTCGAGGCGGGCGGCGCCGGCGCCCGGCAGGACGAGGGCGGCGGCCGAGGCGAAGCGACCGGCTCCAAGGCTATCGAGACACGCTCGCTCCATTGGCTCCGGAGGATCTTGCGGCAAGCGCTCCGACGCCTGCCCTACCGGTAGCGCGCCGGGCTGGGCCGCCGGGAGCGGGAGTGCCAGGGCGGCGAGGAGCAACAGAGCGCCGGCGGGCCCGTTCAAGTGCGTCCTCCGAGGAACAGGAGCACCATCGTGCAGTTGTGAAGCGCGTGGGCCAGGATGGCGGGGCGCAGGGAGCCGCGCCGTTCGACGACCAAAGCGAGCAGAGTGCCCATCGTGAAGATCACCGGGAAATGCGCGGCCGGGTGCAGCAGGCCGAACGCCAGCGAGCTGAACAGCACCGCGATCCGGTAGTCGTGCGGTTGCATGCGCCGGATGCCCTGGTAGAAGAGGCCGCGGAAGAACCCCTCCTCCGCCAACGGGGCAAGGCCCCCCATCAAGGCCAGCACCAGCACGGGGGCGAAGGGCAATCCCGAGAGCATGTCCCGGAGCATCTGGACGCCGGCGGCCAGGTCGCGCGCCTGGACCCAGCCGAGGCGGGAGATACCCCAGCTGTAGGCGAGGGAAAGCGACACGGTGCATCCGGCGAGTCCCAGGGCGAGCAGCAGGTCGCCTCCCAGGCTCGATCGTTGTCCGGCAGGGACGGCCTGGACGGGAAGCAGACGCAAGTGGATCCACGTGAGCGCAGCCAGCACCAGCGGGAAGAGGGCCGTCAGGAGGTAGGTGCGCAGGGCGCCGACCGCGGCGGAGCTGGCGCCCAGGGCCTGGGCCTTCAGGACGATGACGGTGACGAGCAGGTAGGCGCAGAGGAAGACGAGAACCGCGTCGGCGAAGGTGGTCTGCTCGTTGGTGACCTCCTCCAGCTCGTGCTGGTGGGCGAGCTGGACGCAGGCGCGCTGCCAGAGCGCGAGCACCATCAACAGGTCGAAGAAGAGGCCCCCGAAGATCGCGTAGCCGCTGGAGAAGAAGACCTGCGCCACCATCGCGGCGCAGAGTCCCAGCCAAAGCAGCGCTCCGAGCAAGGGCCCCATCCCGGGCTGTCCCTGTCCGGCCAGGTCGCGCAGGAGCGCTCCGATGGCGACGCCGGCATAGGCTGCCGTGAAGACCAGGAAGGTGAGCACGAGCACGCCCCGCACCAGCTCGGTGAACGGCTCGGCGTCGGTGAGGACGCCGACCGCCGCGAAGGGGACGACCAGCGTGAGGACGCCGGCGAGGGCGGCCCAGCGGGCCTTCACCGAAAGGATCTGCGCGGGCGTCAGGGGCAGCAACTGGCAGAGCACCAGCCCGCGGCGCTCCCAGGAGAGGCTGTCGCCGGCCATCGAACCGACCATCCAGGTCGCCATTCCGAGCAGCTTGGCCGCCGTGAGGATCGAGTAGCCCCCCGAGAGCATCTTCCAGGTCATCCAGGCCGTTGCGGCTGCCAGCGCGACGGGTCCGGTTGCGAAGCGGCTCCAGAGCGCCAGCTCCTTGGCGTCGAGCCCCGTGAGCCAGCGTTCGGGCATCTCAGCTACTCCAAGAGTCGATGGACCCACCGGCTCCTCCGAAGATGGGAGCGTGAGCGCGAGCAGGTCGCGGCGGGAGAGCGGCTCGGCGACAGCCAGCACCAGGAGGGTCGCCAGCGCGAGAAGCCCCGCGACGCCCAGGAGCCGCCACCATCCCTCGGCCTGGCCGCGAGCGACCAGCGCCGCGCCGCGGTAGAGCTGGAAGGGCGGGAACCAGGGCGCCAGCGGCGAAAGGCGCCGCGCCGTGTCGAGCAGCGGCTCCAGCGACGAGACGCTGCGCTCCAGCAGTGACGGTTCGGCCGCGGGCATCGGTCGCTGAAGCCACGCGCGCGCCAGGTCCGGACGGTCGGCCGTGGCTGTCGGCCCCAAGCCGCCCATCACGAGAGCGGCCAGCCCGAGCGCCGCAGCGCCCATCGCCAGGCGGTGACCGCGAGTTCGGAATCGATGGAAGAGCATCCGCCCGATCGCCAGCGCCAGGAAGACCGCGAAGACCATCCAGAGAAACAGCAGCCCCGCGACCAGCCGCAGCCCCGCGGGCGCGCCCACGGCCTCGAGGAATCCCGCCAGCAGAGCCAACGACGACAGCACCACCGGCAGGTCGCCGAACGACCAGACCGCGGCTACGGCCATCAGCACGCGCCCCAGCGGCAGCGGGTGGCCCAGCAGGAAGTGGAAGTCGTGCGTCATCCAGGCGCCCGTGCGGCTGGGCATCTGGTAGATGCGCTGGGAGAACAGCGTCAGCCAGAAACACGGCGCCAGGCATGCGGCCAGTGGGGCGAGACCCGCGGCGTCGTAGGCCTCCAGCGACGCGTAGAGGCCGGGGCCCACGCGCACGCAGCCGATCCAGAACGCTGGCAGGAACACGCTGTAGGCCGCCAGCACCCAGGGACGCGTCGTCCGCAGCATCCGGACCCACGCGTCCCAGAGGCGGATCCAGGCCAGGCGCGGCGCGCTCACGGCGGTTCGCTTCCCGGAAGACGGGCGCTCGACTCCTCCTCCGTGAGCTGAAGGAAAACGCTCTCCAGATCCCGAGGGCCCCCGCCCGACCGCAACTCGGCCGGCGCCCCGACGGCGATGATCCGCCCCTGGCGCAAGATCCCGACGCGATGGCAGAGCTCCTCGGCGACCGTGAGCGTGTGGGGCGAAAGCAAGATCGTGCAACCGCCCGCCGCCAGGTCGCGGATCAGGTCCTTCATCACCCGCACGCTGCGA
>JACQFU010000593.1 GCA_016199905.1 Candidatus Wallbacteria bacterium | reverse complement strand
GGTGCCCTCGAAGGGGATGCCGAGGAACTGAGCTCGCATCATGATGTCCTGGAGGCCCACCTCGCGCTGCTTGGGGTCTTCGCCAGGGCCTTTCGCGTTGCGCCGGCTGAGCATCGTGCCGAAGACGACGGGCGTGTAGGAAAGCTGCCGGTCCAGCTCCTCATCGCGCATGAGCAGCTCGCTGGCCAGGTAGCTGTAGGGGGAGAGAAAGTCATAAAAAAAGTGGATCGTCATGGCTGGAGCCAGCATAACAGCAACAGAGGCGAGTTTAGGCGGCCGGCATCGAAACTACGTGCAACTTCGGGGGCGGCAGGCCGGTAGTCAGAGCAGGAGTCCCCATCGGGGGGCGCTCCGTCTTCATGCCTGGCAATCCCTGACTTGCGAAAGCGCCCCTGCAGAGAGGCGTAAAGGAGCAAGATGAGCCGCCGACTGATCCTGGCCACCCTCGTCGCAATCCTGTTGTTCCCGAGCCTGATGGCCGTGCCGGCCTTGGCGGGCGTCGGCGAGGTCTTCGACAGCATTTACGTCCCCGAGCGGCAGGCGCCCGCGTTCGTCCGCGTGATCACGGACAACGTCCAGGCGTGGTATGCCCGCTGGTACATCCTGAGCAACGCCAAGAAGTCGATCGACACGACCTACTTCATCGTCGAGGACGACGTCTTCGGGAAGGCCTTCGTGGGACTGCTCCTGAAGAAGGCCAAGGAAGGCGTGCCGATCCGGCTGATGATCGACGCCCGCGGCACCAAGATGCTCGCCCGCGCGTTCCTGGGCCAGGACTACTTGCAGGAGCTGATGCAGCAGAAGGGCGTGACGATCAAGGTCTACAACCCCATCCACAACGCGCTCCTGAACCTGCCGCGGGATCTGCGAGAGCCGATCGCCTCCAACCACGACAAGCTAATCATCTGCGACGACGAGTGGGTCATCACGGGCGGCCGCAACATCAGCAGCCACTACTTCGCCGATTGGAAAGACCAGCCGAAGGCCTACCGGGACACGGACATCCTCATGAAGGGGACGCAGGTGACTCTCCAGGCGCGCAAGGCGTTCGAGGACGAGTTCGCCTACCTGTCGAACACCGACATCCACAAGGACTGGATCAACTTCAAGAGCCGCGATGCGGAGCTGGAGCTGAACCGTCGCGCGATGGAACAGTACATGATGGGCCAAGGACTGGCCGACGCGTCCGGGATGCCGAGCGACAGCTCGCTGCTGGAGGGCATCAACGAGGAGTTGTCCAAGTTCCCCGCCATTCAGGGGTACACCGGCTACATGCCGTACCGCGGCGAGAGGCCGTACCCGACCTTCTTGCTCGACAAGACGTCGCTGGTGGCCGAGAAGAACGAGATCACGCCGAACCTCATCCGGTTCATCGACGCCGCGGAGAAGAAGATCGTCATCCAGAACCCGTACGTGGTCCTGACCGACTTGGCGAAGGCTGCGCTGGTCCGGGCCTCCGGGCGCGGAGTGCCGATCTATCTGCTGACGAACAGCCCCGACAGCACCGACAGTCTGCTCACCCAGGCGCTCTTCGTGAAGGACTGGAAGACAACGCTGAAGGACATCCCGACGCTGCGCGTCTTCGCGTACAAGGGCCCCGCCAAGATCCACGCGAAGGTGATGGTCATCGACGACGAGATCACGGTCATCGGCACGTATAACATGGACCCGATGAGCGAACAGATCAACGGCGAAGACGTGGCCGTGGTCCGAGCCTCGGCGTTCGGCGTTCAGAACCGCCTGCGCATCGAGAATGACGCGAAGAACTCGGTGGAGTACAAGATCAAGCTCGGTGCCGACGGCACACCCGAACAGGTAGTCGGACCGTCCGACCACGTGCAGCCCGCGGCTCTCGAGGCCGTGCAGCGCGTGCAGATGCTGAGCTTCCTGAAGCCGATCATCTAGGAGGGCAGGGGCTACGGGCTACGGGCTACGGGCTACGGGCTACGGGCTAGGGGCCAGCGGCTACGGGCCATGGGCTACGGATATGGGATCACTGGCTCCAGCTTGAAAGCCCCTAGCCCGGAGCCCGGAGCCCATGGCCCGGAGCCCGGAGCCCATGGCCCGGGGCCCGGGGCCCGGAGCCCATGGCCCGGGGCCCGGAGCCCATGGCCCGTAGCCCCTAGCCCTGCCCCTGCGCCCCTGCTTTCCCTGGAACTCCGCGTGTTAGCATGTGTCCCATGGAGGCGGACGCCAGGCCCCGCCGGCGTCCGGAGACCTCGCCCTTCCGGCGCTGGAGGCCCACATGCTTCGCGTTCATGCGATTCGAACTTTCCTGGCGTTTGCAGTCGTCCTGGCGTTCCTCGGCTCCTGGTGCGGTAATCGCGTGAGCCTCGCAGAAGGCCAAGCCCCGCCCGAGCTGGCCACCGCCGACAAGCTGTGGGGCGAACAGAACTTCAAGGAGGCCCAGGAGGCCTACTCCAAGTTCCTGGAGTCGATTCATCCACCGGAGCAACTGTGGCATGCCAGCTCGCGGTTGGCCCTGTCGCACCTGCGCATGCAGGAGTACGACGAGGCCGTGAAGGCCGCCGAGCAGACCGTCAAGCGCTTCGCCGGCGCGCTCCGCGAGGTCCGCGCTTGCCGCTTCCTCGGAACGCTCTACCTCACCATGCCCCACTACGGGACCGAGAAGGGCGGCAAGTACTACCGGGGCCGGTGGGACCAGGGACGCCAGAAAGACTCCACCAAGGCCGATCGCAAGAAGGCCGTCGAGTACCTGGAGCGCGCTCGCGACCTCTGCATCGGTCTGGAAGCCGATCCTCAGAAGCTCGCCGCGCTCGACAGCGCCGACCGCGCGGGCCTCGGCGCCGAGCGCATCTCCGTCGAGTTCGACCTGGTCAGCGCCCTGACGCGCTTCGGGACCTCCGACCAGGAGTACTGGGGCCCAAGCGGCGAGGAAGAGCACAATCCCGAGGACAACACCGTCGGCGAGGAAGCCGAGGACATGCCGTCCTCGCGCGGCGGGTTGTACGGCGGCCGGCGGGGATGGGGCGGCGGCGGACAGCGCCCCCGCGGCATCCCCGTCGACGAGGCCGGCAAGCCCATCTTCGATCCCGTTCCCAAGGCGTGGGCCAACACGCTCCCCGACGGGCAGAAGGTGAAGTTCCTGCTTCACGAGATCGAGAAGATCGACGCCGGCGAGAACCAGGACGACGCGGCACTGGCCCTGTATCGCAGGGCGATGCTCGCTCGCGCCCGCTACGGCGCGCACCGGCTTCAGGGATGGCTCAACTGGTGGGACGGCGGCGGACAGCCGTATAAGGACGCCATCGAAAAGGCCAAGCTCGAGGAGCTGGCCGACAGCGAGGCGCTCACCCTGATCGGCACGCGCATCGGCCGCGTGACGCTGCCCGAGGACGAGGACATCCTCGCACTGCTGCGGTCCGTGGTCTCGAAGTTCCCCAAGGCCAAGATCGCCCCGGAGGCGCAGTATGCCATCGGGCTCTACTACCAGTCGCGCAAGCAATTCAAGGAGGCCGTCCGGGAGTACGAGCGGGTGAGCGAACTGTTCAAGGAGAGCGCCCGAGCCGGTTCGGCGAAGAACCAGATCGCGCGCATTCACGCCGCTGAAATCGTGCTCGAGCAAACGGGCGTGCAGCTCGCAGGCGATCCGGCCCACGTCAAGCTCACGTATCGCAACGCCTCGAAGGTCCGCTTCGCCGCCTGGAAGCTCGACCTGGAGCGTTATGTCCAGGACTTCATGGACAAGGTCGAAGGCGACGAAGAGCGGGCCGCCTACGGCTACAACCTGGAGAACTTGAGCTACGCGCTCCTGCAGATGCAGGACAACGAGTACCCCTACAAGCGCTACCTGAAGGAGAAGGTAGCCGAGTGGGAGGAGAAGGTCAACGACGCCGGCGACCACCGTTACGCCCATGCGGATGTTTCGAGTCCTTTGAAGGACCGGGGTTGCTACATGATCGAGGCCTCCTGCGAGGGCCACGACCAACCCGTGCGAAACCTGCTGCTGCTCTCCGACCTGGCGATCGTGCGCAAGAAGCTGAAAGACCAGCAGCTCTGCTTCGCGGTCGACGCCCGTTCGGGAGCGGCCCTCCCGGGTGTGGAGCTGACCCACTTCCAGTACTGGTCGCACTACGGCCGCACGGCCACCGCCTGGAAGGAGCGGCAGCACTGGTACACCCAGGTCCGCAAGACCACGACCGATGCGGAGGGGGTCAGCCTCTTCAAGGCGGACCAGAAGTTCAACTCCTGGCCGCAGATCATCACGATCGCCCGCGGGCCGGGCGGCGCGATGGCCTTCGCCGGCGTGCGCTACTGGGACGTCTACTACTCGCCGTCGTCTCAGTGGGCCGGCCGCCGCTCGCTCGTCTTCACCGACCGCCCGGTCTACCGGCCGCTGCAGACGGTGAAGTTCAAGGCCTGGATGCACGACTACTCGGGCGGCGAGTACCGCCCCGTGAAAGCCGGCCGCATCCACGTGGTTGTGCGGGACCCGAAGGGCACCGAGATCTTCAAGGACGACATCGTCCCGAACGATTACGGCTCGATCGCCGCGCAGTTCAAGCTCGAGAAGACGGCCGCGCTCGGCGTCTACTCGGTCGACGTGCACGGCTACGGGGCCGCGGGCGCGCAGTTCCGGGTGGAGGAGT
>JACQFU010000592.1 GCA_016199905.1 Candidatus Wallbacteria bacterium | reverse complement strand
GCGGATGATCGGCAGCCACGGCTCCGTGCGCCCCGCAGGCGACCACCGCAGGCTCGAAGGCAAACCCTCCGGCGACACAGATGTGGAGCCAAAGCAGCGCGATCGGCCAGACGAAGCCCTGTCGAGTCTCCCTTCCCTTCATGCTCGTTCTCCAGTCAAACTCGCGCGATCCGAACCCCCCATCTCCACCTTCCTGTCCGGGAAGTACTCGTTCCAGCGCCGGTCCACCACAGCCCGCGTTTCGGGATCGCAGAACAGCTCCTCGGGATACCAGGGCTTCATCCGCGCATCGATCACGATGGGCCCCGAGTAGGAGAGGTGGTGACGTACGACGCGTGTCGCCGCAGAATGTAGGTCTGCCGCGGGCTCGAACCGCGTAAACGTCGTCCAGAGGAAGTTCATCGTGCTCGCCGCTGCGTGCCGGGCACGGTCCGAGAGGACCACCAGCGGCCAAGCCGCAACGGCCAGGTCGGCGGCAAGCCTCGCCGGGTAGTCGCGATCGGCCTCGAAACCCGGTCCCTGAACGATCAGACAGCCGGGACAGTACGGGATCGCCTCCTCGGCGCCGGCTGGAGGCGGCCCCTCGAATACCTCCGGAAGCCTTTGCCACGCCTGCCCCAGTCCCAGCAACACGCCCTTGCTCCCCTTGTTGACCTCAGGCCCGGCGTAATCGAGCGTGTCCATCGACAGCTCGGAGAACACGTAGAGATCGGTCTCCCAGTGGACACGCTCCAGAACGTGGACCAGCAGCTTTCGGAAGTCCTTGAGGTCCAGCGGGGTGTCGATGCAGACCAGGAACTTCGTCAGAGACAGCTGCCCTTCTCCCAGGATGCGAAACGCGCTCACCATCGCCTCGCGCCCGTACCGCTCCTGGATGACCGCCGCGGCCAGCGGGTGGTACCCGGTTTCGCCGTATGCCCAGAGATCTCGCACGGTCGGCATCACCAGCGGGAACAGCGGCGACAACAGCTCCTGCAGGTAGTCGCCCAGGTAGAAGTCCTCCTGGTGCGGCTTGCCGACGACGGTGGCTGGAAGGATGGCGTCTCGCCGGTGATAGAGCGTCTTGCACTGGAAGACCGGGTAGTCGTGCTTGAGGGAGTAGTAGCCGTAGTGATCTCCGAACGGACCCTCGGGCTGCCGCACCACAGGCGGCACTTCACCTGCCAAAGCGAACTCCGCCTCCGCGACCAGCGGGTGCGGATGAGCCGCCACGCGCGTCACGGGCAACCGGTGTCCCAGAATCAGGGACGCCAGCAGGGTTTCGGGAACTCCCTCCGGCAACGGCGCCGCGGCCGCCAGGATCAGGCCCGGAGGGCCTCCCAGGTGCACGGTGAGCGGCAGCGCCTCTCCAAGTTTCTCGGCGGCGGCGTAGTGGAAGCCTCCACCCTTGCCGATTTGCCAGTGGATGCCGGTGGTGGCTGCGTCGAAGACCTGCATCCGATAGAGACCCAGGTTCGGTTTTCCGCCGCCCGGCAGCTCGGTGTAGACAAGGCCCAGCGTGAGGAAAGGGCCTCCGTCTCGAACCCAAGACGTGGTGGCCGGCAGTTTCCGTAAGTCCGGCGGCGAGACCGCTCGCTCCAAGACCGGCCCGGTGCCTCTCTGCGACAGCCCGACCCGAAGCCCATCCAGCAGCAACTGGCGCGCGTCCCAGAGCTTGCCCGGCGTCGGCGGGAGTATCGTCTCCGCGAGCTTCGCAAGACTCCGCAGGAATTTCTTCGGCCGGGGCCCAAAGGCCAGCTCAATCCGCCTCGCCGAGCCAAAGAGGTTCGTGACGCACCCGAAGGGGCTTCCCCGGACATTTCGGAACAACAGGGCAGGCCCGCCCGCTGCGATGGTCCGCCTGTGGATCTCCGGAATCTCCAGCCGCGCATCGACGGGGACCTCGATCTCCACCAGATCCCCGTTGCGCTTCAGGGCGTCCAGGTACTCGCGCAGGTTGCACCAGGTCATTGGAAGAGCAAATTTGTCAGGGTGCAGCGTTCCAGTGCCAGGGTGGGCGGTTCATCCGTACGAAAGCACAAAGGTAGCGCAAGCCTCCGCGCCCGCCAGTGTTGAGGCGGCTTCCCGGGCGGGCAGGGACCGGGAGCGAAGCGACGGTCGCCCCGCTCTGAAACCCACGAACCGCGAACGCACCTTTCCACGCCCTCGCACTGTACGCGACCTGCCCTCGCCTGGTACAGTGGCCTTCGCAGTCGCTTCGACACTCGATCCGCAAGGGCAGCAATGAACCGCGATCTCACCTGGCGCTTCGTCGCAAGTCTCCTGGTCATATGGGGTGGAGCGTTCACGCTCTACCATCTCGTGCTGCTAGCGACGCTGTGTCCGCTCGCCGTGTTCTTGACGGTGCTTCTTGCCCTGGCCTTCGACTTCTCCAATGGCGTGCATGATGCCGCCAATGCGATCGCCACGGTGGTGTCGACACGAGTGCTGACGCCCTTGCAAGCCGTCGTCTGGGCGGCCTGTTTCAACTTCGTCGCGGCCTACCTGTTCGGCATCCACGTCGCTCTGACGGTCGGAAAGGGCGTTCTGCACCCGGAGTTCGTCGACAACAAGGTCATCCTCGCGGGCCTTCTCGGCGCCGTTTTGTGGAACCTGTTCACCTGGTATCTCGGCCTCCCCACAAGCAGCTCCCACGCCCTGATTGGAGGTCTCATGGGGGCCGGGATAGCCAAGGCAGGCACGACCGCAGTCGTCTGGACCGGCATCCTGAAGATCTCCTCTTTCATCGTCATCTCCCCAATTCTCGGACTCGTGCTTGGCCTGGCGATTAGCATCTTCATGACGTGGGTCTTCAAGGACAACAGCCCCAGCCAGGTCGATGCGCTCTTCCGCAAAGGTCAGCTTGTCAGCGCGGCCCTCTACAGCGTCGGACACGGCGCCAACGACGCGCAGAAGACGATGGGAATCATCGCCTTGCTGCTCTACAGCACCATCTGGAAGGGGCAACGCTTCGACGACATCCCTTTCTGGATCGTCGAGATCTGCTTCATCGCCATGGCTCTGGGCACGCTCATGGGAGGCTGGCGCATCGTCAAGACGATGGGCAGCAAGATCACCAAGCTGAATCCGTTTGGCGGATTTGCTGCCGAGTCCGGCGCGGCGCTGACGCTTTTTGCAACTGCCGCGGCGGGCATTCCGGTGAGCACGACCCACACGATCACCGGCTCCATCATCGGCGTCGGGGCCACTCGTCGCCTGTCTGCCGTCCGTTGGGGCGTCGCCAGAAATATAGTCTGGGCCTGGATTTTGACCATTCCTGTCAGCTGCGTTGTCGGAGCGGCGACCTTTGAGACTGTCCGTTTCCTCTCGTGGCTGTTTGGCGGTTGAGGCATCTCAGCGACCTTGCGCCATGTCCCGACCGTTGCTTCCAGCCTTTGGCGTGTGGCCCGATTGGGACTTGACGATCCATGATTCCTCTGTTATTCTGCCCCGCTTCTCGAAGGCATCGCGTTTTTCGCACGAGTTTACGAAACCCGGAAGAGTACGTTCGTAGGAGGTAGGCATGTTCCGTGGATCTATTCTGGCTCGCGTCCTTACGCTGGCCGCCGCGCTGGCCGTTCTTGCACCGTTGGCGTCGGCAGCGCCCGCGCTTCAACCACCCAAGGGGCCGCAGTGGGTGGACGGGACGACAATGCTGGCCGATTTCTGCGCTCCGTACCTGGCCAAGGCCACGCCCGACTCTTTCAAGTCGCTGAAGGTCAAGGCGCTCAAGACGATTCACATCGGCGAGAAGGAGACCTTCTGGTCGATGAACATGGTCGCCAGCCAGCCCTTCCAGCTTCAGGCCGTCCTTCGAAAGGTCACGCAGCATTCCTACCTGTACGTGCAGGAAGGCTATGACGTCGACGACGCCACGCTCGAGAAGATCGGGCATCAATTCGACACCGTGATCTGGCCGACCAACCACGCCTACTTCGGCAGCGAGGCCAATCCCGGCATCGACGGCGATGCCCGCATCACCCTCCTCTTCATGGATATCGTGGATGGCTGGACGCCCGGCAAGGGCTATGTCGCCGGCTACTTCTTCCCGCTCGACACGGTGAGCACAAGCCTGTTCCCCGCCTCCAATGAGCGAGAAATGTTCTACCTCGACATCAACCCGGGAGATCCCAAGCGGGACGACTACCTCGGCGTGCTGGCCCACGAATTCCAGCACATGATCCACTTCAACTACGACAAGAAGGAGCCGAAATGGCTCAACGAGTCGCTGGCTCAGCTCGCCTTCTTCGTCAATGGCTACGGCCACGCCCCGCAGATCTTCAGCTACATCAAGAACACCGACTCGACCTTCGAGCAGTGGGGCAACACTCTGGAGGACTACGGTCGCGGTTACCTGTTCATCTATTACCTGTACTCCAAGTACGCCGGCTCCAACGACACCGAGCGCCAGTCCTTCACGCGCGACTTGGTGGCCAGTCCGCTCCTGGGTTCCGCCAGCATCGCGGACGTCCTGAAGAAGCACGGTGTTCAGAAGTCCTTCGAGCAGATCAAGGCCGAGTGGTACCTCGCGAACATCCTCAATACGTCGAACCCCTCTGACCCAACCATGGGGTACGACGACAGCCTCCGCTTCGACGTCCAGAGCGCCAAGCTCTACGACGTGAAGAGCCTCCCCGAGGGCGAGGTCAAGGATCAGGTCAGCCCGGACGCGGCCAAGTACGTGACCGTCTCGTCCAAGGTCCGCTACACGCCCGACCACCCGACGATGGTCGACAAGGTCAAGATCTGCTCCGACGCGCCAGGCAACATCGTCTGGACCGTCAACGGCTCCGAGATGCCGCCGGCCCGCCTCATCCCGGCAGGTTCCACGACCACCGCCGAGAACGCCGTCTCCACGCCGCTCGTCAAGGACGGCTGCTGCTACTCCGTCACCCTCGGCCACTTCGCCCGTCTCGGCAAGGTGATCAAGAGCATCAACTACCGCATCCCCGACGCCAAGGGGATGCTCTCCGAGCCGCTCGAGGTGCCGATCTTCTCGCTTGTCTCGGTCTCTTCGGTCAAGGCGACTCCGAAGTCCTTCAAGCTCTTGTTCGATGGCGACAAGAAGGGCAAGTTCGTCATCAAGGCCGCCCAGTTCCACTCGGACGGTACGGCGGGCGTCAGCGAGGTGGCCCTCACGGGCAGCAATAGCGGCACCATCGGCTGCCAGCTCGACCAGGGCAGCGTCACCTTCATGATCTTCGCGGCCAGTGGCGACAAGAAGGGCGTCAAGTTCAGCTACCAGCTCGTGCCTTCGCAGGTCACCGAGATCGACAACATCCTCGCCACCGGGAGCCGGCTGGCCCAGATCGATGCCCAGGCGGCCGGCGACGTCAACCGCGACGCCGCAGCCAAGGCGTTCTACGGCGACCTGCTCAAGGCCCGCGATGAAAACGTCGCGGCTCTGGCCGCCAAGCTCGCCGCCGATGCCGATGCCGGCCATGTGGCGGCCGAGCGCATCGCTTCCGCCAAGGGCGCCGAGAAGGACGCCCTCAATGGAGTCCTCAAGCAGGCCCTGCACCGTGCCAAGTTCGAGGTGCTCGAAGGCGGCAAGGTGAG
>JACQFU010000591.1 GCA_016199905.1 Candidatus Wallbacteria bacterium | reverse complement strand
GCCGTGACGCAGGCTTCCGAGCTGGCTGCGGCCCTGCACGCTTCCCTGGTCGCTCGTTCGCCAGGGACCGGTTGTCTCAACTGCTTCCAGGTCTACCTGGCTGGCGGCGCCTTGACGGCGGACTTCCCGATCGAGCCGCTGCGCGGGTACATCGTCGCCGCTCCGGGTCCTCTCGTGTGGCCCGATCGTCCTCGGATCGAGGCGGGCGCAGCTGCCACCCTCGCCACGACGGATCACGCCGGGGTCGTGCTCCCGTCGGGGCTCACGACGTCTGCGGTCACGGTCTCCTTTACGCGTACGACGCCGTTGACCAGCGGCGGCGATACGGCGAGACCTCCCGTCTCCAGCGAGTACCTGCTCACCGTCCGGGGGATCGGGCCTGTTCACGGTTCCTATCTTCAGTCCATTCCATTGCGCGACGATCTGCTGCCGGCCGGCTGGAATCAGGAGCGACTCCAGCCGGAGCGCTGGGACGACTCCACGCATAAGTGGGTGCGCACCGGGGAGCTGCTCTCCTACAACCCTTCGACGAGGACTCTCAGTTTCTTCGATTCTTTTCACGCGGCTTCGGTCTCGACCAGTCCCGTGTCGACCGGAACAGGAAAGGGAACCGCAATCGGACTCGGCGGCTCCGACGAGGGTTTCGACAACTACGCCAGCAGGATTCGCATCACCCATCTGGGCGGATTGGAAGCCTTTCACGGTCCGAGATTCACGATCTGGTACTACCCGCCGGACTCCGGGCATCAGGGCAGCGTCCCGGGCGATTGGACCAGTGCGAGCGGCCTGCAGTACACGACGGACGCGCCTCAATATGTACAGGACCTCAACCTGGCGCTCGACTCCGCCTACGACGGCCTGCAGGACCTTTGGTACGCCTGCCCGGGCACCGGCTACGACATGCACAAGGTCTTCGATGCCATGCGCTTTCCTCAGAATGTCTACGTCCTGGACCTCGGAGGCGGTTCGGGCGATAGCCGAATCGGTGGTCCCGTGGGGATCTCCAACCAGGGAATCGCCGATTGGAGTTACATGCGAGCGGTGGCGGGGCATGAGCTCGTCCATGCGTTGCAGGGGAAGTACTACTGGTTCTACGGCTCTTCCGGGGGAGCCGATCAGAATAGCTGGGCCATCACTCAAGCGCTGCGCCCGAATCGCTGGTTCATCGAAGCGACGGCCGAGTACTTCTCCCACAAGGCGATCTGAATGGACGACAAGGGGTTCTACGACGAGTACTACGGCTACAAGAACGGTTTGTACCTCGACCGGTACATGGTCGTTCCCATCACGACTCCCGAAGACACCAGCATGTACGCCGTATCGCATTTCCTCTCCCGGTTGAAGAGCGATACCGGCCAGGAGCTCGTCGGCTGCGCGCTGAGCAAGTGGGGGCTGAGCGACTTCGACAAGCTCGACTCCGCCCTCGTGGAATCGGGAGGCGTCTCCGGAGCTTTCGCGAGCTACGGGCGTCAGATGCTGGACGAGCAGGCCAAGAGTCCGCTCTTTCAGTTGATCCTCAGGAAGATGTCCGACGGTCAGAGGTACCTCCTGGGCGACACGAAGTTCTTTGGAAGAGCACGCAAGACCCTGAGCGGAATGTCCGGCGTCGCCGTGATCGTCGCGCCGAAAGCCAAGGGCGAGGCCAAGCTCATCATCGACGCCACGCGTTCCACGGGCGACCTGCTGTGGGGAGATATCTTCATGGGAGGCTGGAGGCGAAACAATCAGCAGGTTTGGGGAGTGCCGGATTTCTCGGCCGCGCGCTCGAAACCGGTCACCAACGTCTTCCTCAATTGCAGCCACAGTTCCGATGCCACACTGGACGTCGCGTACTACACGCTTGTTCCTCAATCGGCCCGGCTGATTCGAGAAGGGGAAGTCCAGTGCGACCTGGTCGGCGTCGGAAGCGGGCCATACGAGATCCCGCCGGAGTACTTCCTGGGAGTTCGCCTGTATCGCGACAGCGGGGAGCACGTCGGGTTTGTCGCCGTTCCGTCCAGCGGCCACGCGGTTTCCTTTACCACTTCGACCCCCCAGATCCGGGACGGCTTGTGCGGATGTTCCGAGGACCCGCCTGTGTACAACGAGGGCACGAGCTACTATGCGGTTCTCGTAACCAAGCAGGGATTTGCGTCGCCCGAGCCGGCGCCGCAGACTCTGAGCCCGACGTTTTACCTGACACTCACGGATCTGAACAAGTCGTCCGACGTCTGCCCGGAGCTCGACCCGCCAGGGATCAACATCATCGTCCACGCAGCCGAGGAGATCACGACTCCGACCATTGACCTCTCCTCGCTCGGCCTGGGGACCGCCGTGCAGATGGTCAAGCCCGCACACCCCTGGGCGGTCGGGCAGTGGGCCACGCCGGCGGTGACGGTCCCCAGACAGACCGAGCGCGCGGGGACGAGGCTATGCCCCGTCACCGTGACGGAAGCCAAGGGGCTCGCTCGCCAGATCCGGGCGACCGCCCGGGTCACCGTGGATCGCTCTCGACCGGTCGTGCAAACCATCCAGGGACCTGGCGACTTCTCCGCCCGCAGCGACACGCATCCGGTGCTGACATTCTCTGCCACAGTGAGCAACTCCCCCGACAATACGCCCATGACGTACAGCTGGTGGTTTGGGAGCACGAGAGTGAATGAGAATTCGCTGACGTGCTCGGTGACGCTCGACAATGGCGGCGGGTATGGATACAACGCCGACTACGCCGCCACGTTCGTTGCCCAGAACGAGCCACAGCAGCCCTGCCCCTTTCAGGCCAGAGCGGAGCATTGGTTCAAGGTTACCTGGGTCAAGCCCCCGTCGGCGAAGGCGCCAGGCGATCCCGCGATGCCCGCGAAGTGAGGAGCCCGGCACGCAAGCCGTCGAGACGTCCGCTACCTCACGGGCAAGTCGACTGTCTGCCGCGCCGGGGCGTTCCGTCACTGCTCACGACCTGCTTACGAGGTTCGCCTCGACTGGTACCATCCGAGCCGCCCTCTAGCTGGGCCTGGCGCGATCGCTCCCGGCGGTCAATCGCACGAAGCACGGCAACACCAGCAAGCTGACCACCGTCGAGACCAGCAGGCCGCCAATGACGGCCACGGCCAGCGGCCGCTGGATCTCCGCGCCGGAGCCGAGCCCCAGGGCCAGCGGCGCCAGTCCCGCGATCGTGGCCAGCGTCGTCATCAGGATGGGGCGAAGCCGGATCCGGCCCGCCATCACGAGCGCGTCGTTCGAAGCGACGCCCTGCTCGAGCAGCTCCTCGTACTCCTGCAAAAGCAGGATTCCGTTCTTGACCACCAAGCCCACCAGAAGCACGCATCCCATCAGAGAAGATGCATTGAGTGGGATTGCTGTGGCCCACAGCGTCGCCAGCGCGCCGACCACGGAAAGCGGTACCGAGGCCAGCACGGCGAAGGCCAGCCGGGCCCGGCTGAACTGGACCAGCAGCACGATCAGCACCGAAATCAGGCCGAAACCCATCACGGCCAGCAGATCGCGCTGCGTCTTCTGTTGCCCCTCGTACTGTCCTCCCAGCTCCAGGGTGTAGCCTTCGGGAAGGGGCAATCCGGCCAGCTTCCGGCGGACTTCGCCGGCGACCGAACCCAGATCGCGGCCTTCGAGATCCGCCGTCAGAATTACGATGGGCCGCAGACTCTCCCGCACCAGCACCGTCTCCGAGCCCGAGGCGATCGGCGCGGCCACCGCCGACATCCGCACGACGCCCGAACCGGTGACGAGCGGCAGCCCGGCGAGCTTGCGGATGTCGAAGCGGAGCGCGTCGGGATAGCGGACCCGCACGCCTATGGGCCGATCGGGCCGCCGGATCTCCGAAGCCTCCACACCTCGCAGCGCCGCGTCCAGCTCCGACGCCACGTCCGTCGCCGACTTCCCGAGCCGCGCGGCCGCAGCCGCCTCGACGCGGAACTTCAGCTCCGGCGCGAGCCCCTCGATCCCGGGATAAATGTCGACCAGTCCGCGCACGTCCTTGATTCGCTCCAGGACTTCGCCGGCCTTGGCCTGCAACGTCGGATAGTTGTCTCCGAAGAGCTTGATCTCCAGCGGCCTCGGCATGCCCGAGAGGTCGTTCAACACGTCCTGGAGCACCTGGATGAATTCAGTCCTGGCCTCCGGAACGTCCTTCCCGACCTTCGCGCGCACCTGGGCGATCACGTCGTCGGCGGACTTCTTCCGGATGCCGGAGGGCTTCAGCCGGACCATGATGTCTCCCCGGTTCACCTGGGTCGCGGTGGCCGGCCCCAGCTCCGCCCCGGTGCGCCGGGAGTAGGTGCCGACTTCGGGGGTCGCAGAGAGCACCGCCTCGAGCTTCCGCGCCACGGCGTCGGTGTCCGTCAGCGACGTACCCGCAGGCAGGAAGTAGTCGACCACGAAGGAGCCCTCGTCCATCGTCGGGAGAAAGCCCGAGGGGACGTGATTGGCGCTTTGCGCACCCACTGCGACGAGCGCGCCCGCGATCGACAATCCGATCCACGGATGGCGCATGAGCGGACTCGCCAGCCGCTCGTAGAGCGCGACGTAAAGACTGGGCGCCGAATCGACGCGCGGACGCGCCCGGATCCAGCTCGCCGCCGCGAGCGGCACCAGCGTCACCGCGATGGCCAGCGAGACCACCACCGATCCGGCCAGCGTCACCGACAGCGCCGAGAAGAACCTGCCCACCACGCCCTCGAGCCACGCCATCGGAACGAACACGACCACCGTGGTCGCCGTCGTGCCTAGCAGCGCCGCCATCAGCTCGCGCGTGCCCCGGCTCGCCGCTTCGGAGGGACTCATCCCCTCCTCGACCCTGCGGCCGATGGCCTCCACGACCACGATGGCGTCGTCGATGACGAGCCCGATCGCCACGGCAAGCCCGCCCAGCGACATCATGTTCAAGCTCTGGCCGAGGAGCCCCAGCGGCAAGAACGTGATGCCCAGCGTGACCGGCACCGCGATCGACGCCGCGAGACCTGCCCGGAGGTCTCGCAAGAAGAAGGCGATGACCAGGACGCAGAGCGCGATCCCTACCAAGATGGCGTCTCGCACCGACGCGATCGATTCGTCGACCAGCTCGGCCTGGTCGTACACCGGAGTCAGGCGCACTCCCGCGGACAACGTGCGTCCCAGCGCGCTCGCCACTTCCCGGACGGCGCGAACGACCTCCGGCGTGCTCGCGCCGGGAAGGCGCGCGATGCTGATCAACACCGTTTCTCCGCCCGGGCCCGAGACGCGCAGCATCCGGTCCTGCGCTCCCTCGACGACCTCCGCGACGGCGCCCAGCAAGATGGGACTGCCGTTGGGCCCGACCGACACGGGCATCGAGCGCAGGTCCGCCAGATCGCGCGGCTCTCCCGAGGCCATCACCGTGACGAGCGAGTGCGACTCCTCCAACCTGCCGACAGCCTGCAGGACGGTCTGGCTCCGGAGCTTGTCGGCGATCTGCGATGGACTCACGCGCTGGGCGGCGGCTTTCTCGGGGTCGACGATGACCTCCACCTCGCGGACGTCGCCTCCCAGGACATCGACCCGGCCCACTCCGCGCACGCGAGAGAACGCGGGCTTGAGCACGAACTCCCCGATCTCGTGCAGCCGCCGCGGGTCGATGTTGCCGGTCAGGTTGAACGTCAGGATGGGGAACGATGTGGTCGACAGTCGTTCCACGGTGAGCTCCGCGCCGGCCGGAAGACCGGAGCGCGCCTCCGCGACCGCCGATTGCGAAAGTTGCAAGGCGCGCCACATATCGGTCCCAGGAGCGAAGAGCAGCGAAAGCTCCGTTGCCCCGCGGATGGTCTTGGAACGGATGCGCTCCACGCCCATGACCGTGGCGAGCGCGTTCTCCAGCGGCCGCGTCAGGGCGATCTGCGTGACGTCGGGCGGCGCGTCGCCGGAGCGCGCGACCACCACGATGCGCGGGAACTCCACTTCCGGATAGATGCCGCTCGGCAGCGAGCGGGCCACCAGCGCTCCGCCGAAAGCGAGCGCGAGGGCGGCGAACCAGATGAGCGCGCCGTGGCGCAGCATCCAATCGAAAGGGTTCACGGGGCAGCCTCGAGCGCGTCCCCGTCGGAGATCCCGATCACCGGCTCCACCACGACGCGATCGCCCGCCGCGATTTCACCCTTCACCTCGACGAGTCCGTCGCGCACGGCTCCCGGCCGGACCTTCTTCACGTGCGCCTTCTTGTCCGTCCCGCAGACCACGACCTCCGCCTCTTCGCCGACGGCGTTTCGCACCGACGCTCGCGGCACGAGCAGGACTTTCGACACCTGGCCCGTGCCGATGCGCGCGATGGCATAGAGGCCGATGGGCAGCGCGATCCCCTGGGGAAGCTCGAGCGAGATGCGGACCGATCCAATGCCGGTGGTTCGATCGACCGTCGGCGGATAGAGGCGGACCGTCCCCGCCAGAGTCTTGCCCGGCAGCGACGGGATGAGCACCTTGGCTTTCGAGCCGCGCGTGATGCGCATCAGGTCGGCCGCGGGCACGTCGGCCACGAGATCGAGCCGGGAGGCATCTGCGATTTCGAGAACGGGAGTTGCCGGGGTGCCGTCGACCATCTCGCCCTGACGGCGCAGCACCTTCAGGACCGATCCGCCCAGCGGACTCTTCACCACGGCGCGGTCGGCCTGGCGGTGGGCCTGGCGGACAGCCGCCTCCGCGTCGTCCTGGGAGGCCCGTGCGCTTGCCGCTCTCGCGACGGCGTCGTCGACCTCCTGGCGCGGGGCGATGCCGCGCTCGAAGACACGCCGGCTGCGGGCGAGCGTCACCTCCGCGTTCTTCCGTTCGGCACGGGCCTTGGCCAGGGCCGCATCCGCTTGCCGGGCGGCGTCGGCGAGCGCGGCGTCGTCGATGTGAGCCACGACCTGGTCGGTCTTCACGAGGTCGCCTTCGACGACCTCGACGGATTGCACGCGGCCCGGCACTTGCGGGGTGACGTTGACGTCGAGGCCGGGCAACGGGGCGACCGTCCCGCGGACTTCGATCTCTTCGGTTCTCTCGCCCGTCTGGACCGGCGCGCACTTCACCGCCCGCGGCCCGGCTTCGGAAGCGGTGCTGGATTCGGCCGCCGCCTCGGAATCGGGTGCGGCCCCAAGGGCTCGGCTGCCCGCGGCCAGAAGCACGAGCAGGAGCAACATCTCAATGCGCATCGAGTCCTCCCGGGCCCAGGTCGACACCTGCGGCTCTCTCCAGGTCCGCCACGGCGCGCGCCCAGGAGGCGTTGGCGCCGGCCACGGCCAGGCGCGTGTCGAGCAGCGCTTTCTGGGCCTCGAGCACTCGCAGCAAGTCGATCCTTCCCATCGCGTATCCCTCGCTGGTCATCGCTCGCGCCTCGGAAATGGCGGGCAGCGCTTTCTCGCGCAGCGCGAGGAACTGCAACCGCTCGCCTTCCGTGCGGCGATACGCGTCGAGCAGGCCGGAGCCCAGTCTCTGCAGGTCGGATTGCGTCGCTGCCGTCGCGAGCGTCTGCTCTGCCCGGGCCCTGGCGATGTTCCCCTCGCGGTTGCTGAAGACCGGCAACTCCAGGCCAAGCCCGACGATCACGTCGTCTCCCGGAAGCGTGGGATCGTTGTTGTTGAAGGTGACTTGCGCGTTGACCAGCGGCCAGCGCTGTCGCTTCTCGTTGCGAATCCGAGCGATCGCGGCCTCGATCTGCGCGCGATCGCGGCGCAGCGCGGGATGGTCGACGAGCGCCCGCAGGAGGGTGTCGAGCGGGACGGCCTCGACCCGGTAGCCGGGATCTCCCGTCGCCAGCAATGGCGCTTCCGGAGCGGCACCGAGCCAGACCGCCAGCCGGGCTGCGGCTGCGTCGATGGCTCTCCGGGCGGCCCCCGCTTCCGCCTCGGCGCGGACCCGATCGGCGCGGGCGCGGACCTGGTCGATACGCGCCCCGGCACCGGCGTCGAGCTTCTCCTGGGCGATGTGCAAGAGTCGCTGCGAGTCCTCCGAGGAGAGGCCGAGGAGCTTCGCTCTTTGCTGGGTCTCCCAGAGATCGATCCATGCGGTCGTGGCGCTCCAGAGCACCTCGCGCTTCGTTGCGGTGATGTCCAGCGTGACGGCCCGGGCCTCCGCGCGAGAGGCATCGACCGCCGTTCCGCGCTGTCCGAAGACCTGCAGCGGAACGCTGACCGACGTCCCGAGCTTGGCCGTGCGGCGCGCCGTCGTGAAGCTCGCGCCCGGGTTCGGCCGCTGGGCCGCGATGCGCACGTCCACCTGCGACAGCTCGGCTCGGCGCTCGGCAAGCGTGACGTCAGGCGCGCTCGTGAGCGCTCGAGTGCGGGCCGCCGCGAACCCGATCTCTGCCGCGCCAGCCGTCGCGAAGAATCCGAGCCCGCTCGCGGCCAGCAAGAGGCCCATCGCCAGATCCCTGCGTCCTGCCGGACCGCGACTCGCCGGGTTCGGGCAAAATCCGTCTTTCAGAACTCTTCTCCTACCTCAATGCCGGATGCGGGTCAGCGTGGAGGCCAGAGCATATCCCATCCAAACGGCCGCCAGGCAACCGAGCAGGGAGGAACCCACGTACAGCCCGGCCCTCTGGCGCTCTCCCTCGTGGACGAGAGTCAACCATTGCAGGCTGAACGACGAGAACGTCGTGTAGCCGCCGCAGACTCCCACCATCACGAACTGGCGAATCCACGGGCTGACGACCAGCCGGCCCTGCGGGCCCGTCAAGGCGGCGAACAGGCCGATGAGGAAGCATCCCGAGACGTTGATGAGCAGGGTTCCCCAGGGAAAGGACTCACCGCCGTAGCGGGCCACGAATCCCGAAACCCAGAACCTGGCCAGGCTGCCCAGCGCGCCGCCGGCCGCTATCGAAAGGTAGACGTCCATGCGTGCGTGTATCGGAGACTCCGGGCAGGATCGGCCCAGGATACTGCATCCACGGGCTGCGAGTCGCGATCCCTGGCGTGATACCATTCCGAGCGCCATGGCCCGGCTCAGGATCACGAAGAACGGCGTTCCGGTGCAGCTCTTCGCCTTCGATCGCGACGTCGTGACGATCGGGGCGGGGCCCGGGACCGACGTCGTCTTGACGGGCGACGGTGTCGCGCCGCGTCACGCGACGCTGCGCGAGAGCGGCGGCGCCTGGGAAGTGACGGCGCTGGAGGCCGGAGCGCCGCTGCGCGTCAACGGCGTGCCTGCCGCTCGCCAGCGGATGGCCGCGGGCGACGTCTTCGACATCGGTCCCTACCGTCTGGAACTGGAGTCGGCGGAGGCCCCCGCTCCCCGGCCCGTGTCCGGTCAGCGGCCCGCTGCGCGCCGGCCCGAGACG
>JACQFU010000590.1 GCA_016199905.1 Candidatus Wallbacteria bacterium | reverse complement strand
GCTCGCGAAAGGGAACGTCGGCGAGGCGATCCGGCTTCTCCGGCAGTCGAGCGCCGACCATGCGCGCGTCGGGCGCGTCTCGAGCGCGGTCGAGGACGCGATGGCTGCGAGCTTCGCGCTCTCGCAACGTGCCGGGCGCTTCGCGGATCAACTTTGCCAGCAGCGGGTGGTTCGGGTTGAGAAGCTCCTGGAGCTTGGTCGTCGTGATGACGTTGAAGCTGTTCTCCAGGAGCGGCATCATCCCGAGGACGACGATCATCGTGATGACGCCGTTGGCGATCCCGAGGCCGCTATTGCCGAAAACGGCCAGGAACGTGGCGGAGGTGGCCGGCGTCTTCGAGATGAGGTCGAAGGCCAAGATCAGCAGCGCGCTCACCAGGCCGACACCCAGCCCCGCCTTCAGCACGTCGGAGCGCTGCGAATCCTGCTGGCTCACGGCGTGGAGGCTGACCACGCTGGCGACCAGCGACGTGGCCGCCAGCAGTTCCGTGTTGCGGCCCACCATGCAGAGCATAACCACGGACAGCAGGATCGACACGAACCCCGCCAGCTCGCGACTGAGGAAGATGCTGACGAGCATCACCGCCGTCGGCACGGGGTTGAGGGCGGCCAGTGCCGTGGTGCGCAGGGCCGGCTCCACGAAGAGGACGACCAGCTTGATGACCGTCACGCCACCCGTGATGACGAACAGCAGCAGACAGGCGTTGACCCGTTCGCGAAGCACGGGCTTTCCCAGGTTCAGCAGCGCCATTCCCAGCAGCAGCACCAGGATGAGCGTCAGCAGCAAGTTCCCGACGACGTTGAGCCGGCGGCTGGGACGCGGGTGGATGGTGGCGAGATATCGCAGCACTTCGGCTTGCTGCTTGGAGATGACGTCCCCGGATCGGACCAACGCTTCGCCCTCGAGGATCTTGTGCGGCTCGCCGCCCTGGATCGGCACGGAGGCCTCTTCGTCGGCGAAGACGGTGCGCGGGGCCACGGCACCGGCTTGCCAGTGCGCGCTGCCCTGCGGACCGAGGACGTCGAGGCTCAGCACCGTGGTGGTCATCACGATGCCAAGCACCAGCAGCACGGCGGCGGCGGCGGGCGTCGTCTGGGCGCCACCGGAAACTCCTCTGGCGGCTGCATTCACCGATTTCTTAGTCATCTGGACCCAACGACCTCCGGCACTGCGACGCTCCCGGCGGCTGGGACCCTTTCCAGGGTGTAGCGGCCGAGTTTGCCCGAAGCGAAATCTACCATGATCCGGCGGGCCGCGGCAGAAGAATCGGGCCGCCCGCCCGGGCCCAGAAGCGCAAGCCGCCTGGCGAGCCGATCCAGCGTTTCTTCTGCGCTGGCGGCCTCGAGAAGCTCAGGGCCGTAGAAACCTTCCGCGCAGACGCCGCCGCCGGCTTCCCGGAGCCAGCTCAGAAAGGCGCTCGCCACGTCGACGGCCTCGAGACGGCCCTCCGGCACGATGCGGCACAGCGCCAACTTGAAGTACTCGCCGGGCAACCGCTTCTCGATGCCGTCGGCCAGCGGCACCGCCCCGGGCGAGTCGAGCAGATAAGCAGAGGGACCCATCTTCACCCACTGCTTGCCCACGGTGATTCCAGGACGGTCGCCGGTGGCGGCTCGGCCTGCCCTCGCCAGCACGTTGAGAAGCGTCGACTTGCCGACGTTCGGCAGGCCGATGACGGCTGCTCGCAAGAGAGTCCGGCCTCGCCTGGCCTCGCCGCGCTGCTCGAGCAGTTTGCGAAGTCTTGCGACGGCCTGGCCCGGCGCCAGCGCGCTGGCCGTCAGCACCGTGAGGCCCTGGCGCCGGAAGTGCTCCGCCCAGAGCACGGTCTGCTCGGGCACGGCGCGGTCGGTCTTGTTGAGCACCAGGAGCCGCTCTTTGTCCTGGAACCGGCGGGGCAGCGGCCAGGCCGCGGAGAGGCTCGGAATCCGGGCGTCCCGAACCTCGACCAGCAGGTTGGCCGACGACAAGACCTCCTGGAGTACGGGCAGATCGCGGAATCGAGTCATGCAGGGCCTCAGCGCACCCAGCACCGGCGATTCCAGGGCCACAGCGTTGCGAAGGCCCGGCCGAGGACCGAACGTTCCGTGAGGAATCCCCACCAGACCGCCGGCTTGCCGGAGGCGCTCCGGTTGCTGCTGACGAGAAACAGCGCGCCCGGCGGGACCTGGGTCTGGGGCACGTCGACGGGAAGCTCGGCGGTCGGGATGGCGCTGGCCCGGAGCGAATCGAAAGGCGGACCGAGAGCCTTGCCGTCTACGACGATTTCGTGGCCGCGAGTCGCGAGCGATTGTCCGGCGACGGCTCCGATGCGCTTGATGACGAAGCGGGCGTCCGCGCCGTGGACGGAATCGGCGGGCTCGCCGGGGGCCCTAGGCCGGGAGTACTCCAGGACGGCCAGGTCGCCCGTGGCCGGCCGGGAAAGCGCGTAGTGGAGCCGGTTGACGAGGATGCGGTCGCCGGCCGACAGCGAATCCATCGAGGAATCGATAGGCAACACGAAGACTTGCAGGAGGAAGGTGCGGATGAGGAGCGCGAAGGCCAGCGCGAAGAGCACTGTCTCGAGCCATTCACGCAGCGGCGATCGGTGAACGAGATCGAGGGCGAAGGTCTTGGAAGGCTCGCCCGGGGCCCAGCATTGGATGCGGTTCCAGCCGCGGAGCAAGCGCACGGGCCACTCGATCTTGCCGTGCTCGACGGCCAGGATGTCGGTGGCCAGGACGCGGTCCGGGGTGCGATGTTCCATCACCAGTTGCTGGGCGACGCCGTGCTGGAGCACGAGCCGCAGCCGCAGCCGGTCCACCGGCACGACCGGGTGGTAGCGCAGCCGGTGGCCGGAGAACGAACGTCTCTCTCCGACGAGGTCGACCGATTGGAGCCAGGGATTCGGCTGCCGGTCGCTCTCCGGATGGAGCTTGCGGTTCATGAAGAGAAAAACCGGCCCGCGGCCCCCGACGCCAGGCCGAGGGCCGATCCTTCCCTCAGCTCGACGCCTCGGTGCTCTCGGGGGCTTCGGCGCCCTCCGGGGTGGCCGACTCCTCGGCGGCGCCGAGGATCTGGACCACGTGGCGGCCGCGGCCACCGCTCTTCTCGAGCACGGTGGCGGCCTTGCCGATGCGATCGCGCAGGTAGTACAGGCGGGCGCGGCGAGTGTCGCCTTCGCGGGTGCGCTGGATCTTCTTGACGATCGGCGAGAAGAGCGGGAAGACGCGCTCGACGCCGACGCCGGCGGAGATCTTGCGAACGGTGAAGGTCTCGCGCTTGCCGCGACCCTGGCGGCAGAGCACGATGCCTTCGAACACCTGGATGCGCTCCTTGCCGCCCTCGACCACCTTCACGTGGACGCGGACCGTGTCGCCGGGCTTGAACTCAGCCGGCTTCTTCTTGGCCATCTCGGCCTGTTCCAGTTTCTCGATGAAGTTCATTGCCGTCTTCCTCCTGCTTGGAGCCGTCTGGCGCGGGTCCCGTCCTCACGGCCGCGTTGCGCTCGCACTGCTGGTACTTTGCCCAGAGGTCGGGTCTTCGCTCCCGCGTCCTCTCGAGGGCCCTGGCGTGTCGCCACTCTTCGATGTTGGCGTGATGGCCCGACAGCAGCACGTCCGGGACCTCGCGTCCCTTGAAGCTTGCCGGCCGGGTGTACGCCGGGTAACCCAATAGTCCTTCGTAGTGTGAATCTTCCTCCACGGACTCAAAGGTTCCAACGGCTCCTCTGAGTAGTCTTATCGTCGCGTCCATCAGCACCATCGCCGGGATCTCGCCGCCGGAGAGCACGTAGTCTCCGATACTCAGCTCCTCGTCGGCCAGCTCGTCGACCCGGGCGTCCACTCCCAGATAGTGGCCGCACAGCAAGGTGAGCTGCGGCCGTCGCGTCAGCGCCTTCACGCCGTCCTGGTTCAGCAGCCGCCCCGCCGGGCTTAGCATCACCGTGTGCGCCTGCCCTCCGCCGGCTGCGATCTTGGCCGAGATCGCCTCCACGGCCAGGAAGAAAGGCTCCGGATTCATCAGCATTCCCGCCCCGCCGCCGAAGGGGTAATCGTCCACGGTGTGGTGCTTGTTCGTCGAGAACTGCCTCAGGTCGTGCGTCCGGATCTCCACCAATCCCTTCGCGGCGGCCCGACCGACGATGCTGGTGCGGGAAAACGTCTCGAAGAGCTCCGGGAAAATCGTGACGACGTCGAAGCGCATCCTCGTGCTACGGGCCCACCTCCTCGGGCGCCAGCAGACGCCGGAACGCCTCGGTCACAGTGACAGTGGACCGCTTCAAATCGACCCCGGTCACGTACTCGCCGACGAACGGGATGGCGACCTGGAAGCCGTCGGGCATGACGACCTCCAGCACGCTGCGCTCGCCGTAGAGGCTCACGTCTCGCACCTGGCCGATCGCCGCGCCCGAGCCGTCGACGACGGTCAGTCCCAGCAGCGTCTTGAGCTTGAAGCTGCCTTCGGGCACCTCGGGCTCCAGCTCCGCCGGGATGAACACGTCGCGGCCCACGAGGGCCTCGGCTGCGTTGCGCGTCGGGACGCCTTCGAGCTTCACGAGCAGGACTGCCTTGTGGGCGCGAACGGCCTCGACGGCGCGCGGCTCCGGATCTCCGCCGGCAGGCGTGGAGAGATACATCTCCTCGAGCTCCAGCGCAAAGTCGACGTCGTCGATCTGCAGGAGGACCTTCACCTCGCCACGAATGCCGTGCGCGCCGACGATCTTGCCGAGGGTCGCGTAGGGGGCGGTCATGGGCGGGTGGAGTTCCAGGTGACGGGTAACGAGCTGCATCGCAGGGTCAGACCTTCAGCCCCTTCTGCTTGCACAGGGACTTCACGGTCTCGGAGAAGCGGGCGCCGACTTTGGCCCAGTGGCGCAGGCGCTCCTCGTCGAGCTGGACGGTCGCGGGCTGCTCCATCGGGTGATAGATGCCCAGGTTCTCGATGAAGGCGCCGTCCCGCTGGTTGCGCGAGTCGGTCGCCACGATCCGGTAGTAGGGCTTCTTGTGAGTGCCCACCCGGCGCAGACGAATTGCAGTGGCCATTACTTGGTTTCCTTTCCTCTGGGTTGGGGTTGTCAGAACGGGAGCATGCTGCGGAGCCCTTTGCCCTTCTTCTTGGCCATGGCTCCGAATTGGGACATCATCTTCTTGGTCTGGGCGAACTGCTTGAGAAGCTGGTTCACGTCCTGCACGGACGTGCCGCTGCCGTCGGCGATCCGCTTGCGGCGGACGCCGTTGAGCAGGTCGGGCTTGCGGCGCTCCTTGACGGTCATCGACTGGATGATCGCCTTGGTGCGCCCCATCTGTTTCTCGTCGACCTTCATGTCCATCGCTTTGGACATCTCGCCGTAGCCGGGCAACAGCTCCAGCAGCTTGTTGATCGGGCCCATCTTGCCCAGCATCTCCATCTGGCCGAGGAAGTCCTCGAGATTGAAGTCGCTGCTGAACATGCGCGTGGTGGCCTGCTTGGCTTCGCGCTGGTCGATGCCGGCCTGAGCCTGCTCGACCAGGCTGACGATGTCGCCCATGTCGAGGATGCGGCTGGCCATCCGCTCCGGATGAAACGGCTGAAGCGCGTCGAGCTTCTCGCCCACGCCGACGAACTTGATCGGCTTGCCGGTGACGTGACGCACGGAGAGCGCAGCGCCGCCGCGGGCGTCGCCGTCGAGCTTGGTGAGGATGATGCCCGTCAGGTCGAGGCGCTTTTGAAAGTCCTCGGCCACTCGAACGGCGTCCTGGCCTGTCATGGAGTCGACCACGAGCAGGATCTCGTGGGGATTCACGAAGGCCGCGACCTGTTCCAGCTCCTCCATCATTTCCTTGTCGATGTGGAGGCGGCCGGCGGTGTCGAGCAGGACGATGTCGGCCAGGGTTTCCATCGCGTGGGTGGCTGCGCGGCGGCAGATGTCGACGGCGTCGGGGCTCGTGCGGTCGACGAAGACCGGGATGCCGAACTGCTTGCCGAGCGTCTGGCCTGGGTTTCGGGTGTGTAGGGTCAAAACGGCGGTTCGGACCCGGATAAACCCTTTGTTGATGCGGATCGCTCTCCTC
>JACQFU010000589.1 GCA_016199905.1 Candidatus Wallbacteria bacterium | reverse complement strand
CGCTCGGCGGCGGAGCTGGACGTCGAGGCACAATGCGACGGCAAGCGTTTGATGCGGGGCCAGCTCACCTTCGTGATGAAGACGATTGCCAGCGAACGGGTGCACGAGCAACGGCGATACCTCTACAAGCTATGGACCAGGGACCTCGAGAACGCGCCGGAGATACTGTAGTCGTCACAGGCCTTGGCCGTGTCGTCAACGGACCCGTTGCGTCCGATGCATCGGCGGCGCCGCGCACGGTGTGCGATCCGCTGCCCTACCTCGAGGTGAAGAAGAACCGCAAGTTCATGGGAATCCAAGACGACCTGGCCGTTGTGACGGCCGGGCTCGCACTCGCGAGCGCGGGTTTGGGGGCGGCGCGCCCCGGCGAGGCAGCCGGGCTCTACCTGGCGGTCGGCTACATCCCGTTCGAGCAGGAGGAGATCGAGGCGCTCCTGGCCGGTTCCGTCGAGGCGGGGCAGTTCTCGATGGCCCGGTTCTCGACGACGGGCATCCGGGCGGTGAAGCCGCTCATCACGTTCCGCTGCCTGCCGAACATGCCGGCGTTCCACATCTCCTCCAATTTCGACGTCCAGGGCCCGTACTTCGTGACGTATCCGGGGCCCGGCCAGTTCTACCTGGCGCTGGAAGCGGCCTGCACCGCGCTGAGGCGGGCCGAGATCGAGTACGCCCTGGTGGGCGGCGTGGCGGACCAGCAGAACTTCCTGGTGCGCCATCACTTCTCGCGCCTGGACAGTACCTCCAAGGCGCCGCCGCTGGCCGACGCGGCCGGCTGCCTGGTGCTCGAAACCGAACCGCACGCCCTGCGGCGCGACGCGAGAGTTCGCGCGAGGCTCGAGACGCTCGAGCTGAGTTACGAGCCCGCGGACCCGCGCGAAGTCGCCCGGCGCACTCGCGAAGAGTTCACCGGATGCGCGGCCGAGCCGTGGGACCTGGGCCCGGCCTCGCTCCCGGCGACGCTGGACCGCGCGGCGAGCGAGTCGCGCGAGGGGCCGCTGCGGCTGCGTCACGAGCTGCAAGCGGCCGACGGCATGCGCGGAGAGAGCGAGTGGGTGCTGCCATGACGCACCGGGTCGCGATCACCGGGATGGGTGTGGTCAGTCCGATAGGTTGCGGCGTGCAGCGCTTCCTGGAGAGCCTGCTCGCCGGCACGTCGGGCGGTGGACCGATCACGATCTTCGAACCAGCCTCGCTGGCCACGCGCATCGCCGCGCAGGTCCAGGAGAGCTTCGACGACTTCGGACTGGCCGACCGCAAGGTGGCCTTCGCGATGGAGGCGTTGAGGCAGGCGTGGGAAGCCGCCACCGCCTGCGGCACGCGGCCGGGCGGCGATGCGGCGGGGCAGGATGCGTCGCTCAGCCTGGGGATCGGACTGGAGCTGTTCTCGATGCCCAAGCTCGTGGACTCCCGCCGGCCCGGGTTCCGCCCCCCGGAGGCGCCGCTGGAGCGACTCACGTTCCTGCAGACGCCCGCGGACCTCACGGTCCACCTGATCTCGGCGCGTCACGGACTGCGTCAGCCTCCTCTGACGCACGTCTCGGCGTGCGCCGCCGGCACCGATGCCATCGGCGCGGCGTTCCGTCTCGTCGCCTCCGGCCGCAGGCGCTGGATGTTTGCAGGGGGCGCCGACTCGATGATCAACCCGCTCGGCGTGGCCGGCTTCTGCAAGATCGCGGCGACGACGACGGCCAACGGCGATCCGAAAGGCGCGTCGCGTCCGTTCGACGCGCGCCGCGACGGTTTCCTCTTGGGAGAGGGCGCTGCGATGCTCGTCCTGGAACGACTGGAAGACGCGCAGGCGCGTGGCGCGCACCTCCACGCGGAGGTCTGCGGGTACGGCAACTCGTTCGACGCGCACGGCATCAGCGAGCCGCACCCCGACGGCCGCGGCGCTTTCCAGGCGATGACGCGCGCGCTGGCCGAGGCCGGCATCGCTCCGGAAGCCATAGACTCCGTCAACGCCCACGGAACCTCCACGCCGAAAAACGATCGCATCGAGACCGCGGCGCTGAAGCGGTTGCTGGGGGAACGCGCGCATCGCGTCCCCGTCTGCGCCACGAAGTCGATGATCGGCCACTTGATCTCGGCAGCGGGCGCCGTCGAAGCCGTGGCGGCCGCCGCCTGCATGGAGGCAGGCTGGGTCCATCCCACGATCAACCTGGAGAAGCCCGATCCAGCCTGCGATCTCGACTACGTGGCCGGCGCCGCGCGGCGTTGCGAACAGCGGTACGTGCTTTCGAACTCGTTCGGGTTCGGCGGCCAGAATGCGTCCCTGGTGCTCAGGAACGCCCGGGAGGCCCCATGACGCCGCAGCCGAGCGCCGAGGGGCTGCTCGAACTGATGCGCGCGCGCCGGAGCGTGCGGAGATTCAAACCCCAAGCGCCGGACCGGGCGACGTTGGAGCGGCTCTTCGAGGCGGCAGTGGCGGCGCCGTCGGCGAGCAACCAGCAGCCGTGGCGCTTCTTCGTGGTGCGGGACCGCGCGCTCATCGAGCGGCTGGCTGCAGCGGTGCGCGAGTCGGTTGCGCGGATCGCTGTCGCCGTGCGGCCCTCCCTGGAGGCGAGCTTCCGCGCCTATGGCGACTACTTCACGCGCTTCGAGGGCGCGCCGGTCGTGGTTGCGGCGCTCTTCCGCGGCCTGCCGCTGCTCACCCAGATGGTCGACGACCGGCTGACTGCCGAGGACCTG
>JACQFU010000588.1 GCA_016199905.1 Candidatus Wallbacteria bacterium | reverse complement strand
CTCTGGCGAACCCGAACGCCGCGAAGGACATCGAGAAGGCCAAGCAGTTGCTGGCCCAGGCGGGGTACCCCGAAGGCAAGGGGCTGCCGGAGTTCACCTACGAGAACATGGCCGACACCACCTCGAGGCAGTTCGGCGAAATGTTCGAGCGCGACATGGCCAAGATCGGCATCAAGGTCAAGATCAACGGCAACACCTGGCCCGAGTTCAGCTCCAAGATGCGCACGAAGCGGGCGCAGATCTTCGGCTATGGCAGCACTTACTCCTATCCGGACCCGGAAGACCTGATGAGTGTTTTTACGGTCCCAACGAGGCCCCGGGCCCCAATGCCACCAACTTCAAGAACGCCCGGATGGACGAGTTGTACAAGAAGATGCACAACATAGTGGACAGCCCCGAACGCAAGAAGCTCATCGACGAGATGGTGAGGATCATCCAGAACGAAGTGCCCTGCATCCTCGGAGTGCACCGGCTCGGATTCCGGCTCGCCCACAAGTGGCTCTCGGACTACAAGCCGCACCCTCTCGGCTACGGCTTCAACAAGTACTACAAGGTCGATCCGGCGCTGCGCGAGGAGACCAAGAAGAACCTGTAGGGCGGCCGTTCACCCGGCGTCCTTCTCGACAAACCGCAAATCCAGGAAACGGGCGAGCAGCTCCACGATGTCGCCCTTGTGGAACGGTTTGCGCACGAACGCATCGGCCCCCGCCGCCAGGGCCGACGTCCGCTCGTCTTCGAACGCGCCCGCCGTCACCGCGATGATAGGCGTATCGGCGCCGCCGGGCATTGCCTTGATCCGGCGGGTCGCCTCCAGGCCGTCCATCCCGTCCATGCGAAGGTCCATCAGGACCAGGTGCGGCTGCCACTCTTCGAAGATCCGGATCGCCTCTTCGCCGTTCTCGGCCTCCCGGATCGTGAGCCCCATCGGCTTCATCAGGGCCAAGAGCAGTTGGCGGTTCACCGGCTGATCGTCGACCACCAGGACGCGCGACTCGTGCCGGACGGGTTCGACGGTCAGCCAGCGCGCCGGTGCCGGCGGGCTAGGCACCAATTCGGGGAGGACTGTCGTCACAGGCAGGCGGACCCGAAACACGCTCCCCACGCGCGGTTGGCTGCTCGCCGTGATGTCGCCTCCCATCAACCGCGCATACTCGCGGCTGATGGCCAGCCCCAGCCCCGTGCCGCCCGCCTTGCGCCCGCCCTCGGTTTGTTCGAAGGGCGTGAAGAGGCGCTCGAGCTCGGCGGGCCGCATGCCGATACCCGTGTCGGTCACCTCCACGGTCAGCAACGTCTCCTCCCCCGTCGTGTCCAGCGCATCGACTCGAACCGAGATCCCGCCCGCACTGGTGAATTTCACGGCATTGCCTAGAAGGTTGATGAGGATTTGACGCAGCTTTCCCTGGTCGACGAAAAGTCCGCGGGGAACCCGAGAGCCTACCTGAAACTCGAGCTTGAGCCCCTTCGATTCGGCTCGCAGATGAAACATGGCCTCGACGTCGGCCAGCATCGCGTGCAGGTCGAACCGGATGCGGTCGACCACCAGCCGGCCGGCCTCGATCTTGGACATTTCGAGCACGTCGTTGATCAGCGACAGCAGGTGCTCGCCGCTGGCCATGATCAGGTCGAGGCTCTTGAGTTGGTCCGGCGTGGCCGTGGGGTCGTGCTGCAGCAACTGGGTGAAGCCCAGGATGGCGTTCATCGGCGTGCGGATCTCGTGAGACATGTTGGCCAGGAAGAGGCTCTTGGCCTTGTTGGCCGCGTCTGCGGATTCCTTGGCCTGCCGCAGGGCCTCCTGGGCCGCCTTGCGATCCGTGATGTCCTCGGAGATTCCCAGGAGATAGACGGGATTGCCCTGTTCGTCGAGGATGGGGATCTTCCGCGTGTGCAGATATCGCTGTCCCTTCTTGAGCGTCAGGATCGGCTCTTCGGGGATATCGACCAGCGTCTTGTTCCGCAGCACCTCGCGGTCCTTGGCAACGAAGAAGTCCGCCTGCTCCTTGGCGAAGAAGTCGTAGTCGTTCTTGCCGATCATGTCGGCGCGAGAAAATCCAAGCAGCTCCTCGGCCGCTCGATTGAACCGGACGAACCTCAGCTCCTCGGCGTCCTTCACGAAGACCATCAGGGGGATGTTCTCGAAGACCGCGGAGAAGAAGGTCTCGCGTTCCAGCTTCGCCGGGTCAAGAGCGCCTGAGGGCCCGGTATCTGGCCGGGGCGACTCCTTCGGAACGGCGCACAGCAGGGCTTTCGCGCCGGCTGTGAAACTGGCCAGCGCGCCCCGCAGTCCCCAGCTGACTCCCTTTTCCGGAGGGCTCTCGGCGCTCATCGGTCTGGAACCACGGTAAACCCGGCCGGGGGCGAATGTCACGACATGACTGAAGTCGCGCGCCGGAGCGTGCTACGGCTCAGCCTACTGGTTGAGCCCCGTGAAGTCCGGCCCGGTCTCCACGCGCGGCGCAGAGGCCGTTGCGGCGGGCGCGGCGGCCGTGACTTTCACGCTGAGCACGACGAAGACCGGCAGGTGGTCCGAATCCTCGGGCTCCTTGGTGGGAACGAAGGCGCTGTCGGTCTTGAAGCTCGCGTCGTGGAATACATAGTCGATGCGCCGAGTCGGATGCAGAGAGTCGCTTGTGAGCTTGGCCCCGTTGCCGGCGTCGGCCAGCGCGTCGAAGAGGGGACGTCCCAGCGTGCCGTCCTGCACGCCGCGAATCGACCGGCTCCCGGGATCGGCGTTGAAGTCCCCGGCGACGATCATCGGACCCTCGCATCCCTTCAGCGCCTCGGAGAGGACCTGCAGCTCCTTCTGGCGCAGGCCGTCGTCGGTGCGCTGGTAGAGATGCGTACAGACGACCCACGTCCCTTGCGGGCCGGCGTCGGGATACGCGATGCGGGCGACGACGGCGATGCGCTGCTCGACATTGCCGCTGGCCTTGTTCAGAACAACCCGCCGAGTCTCGACGATCGGAAAGCGGCTGATGATGCAGTTTCCCTGCCGGTTGGCGATCCAGCCGCCCGAAGTGGCCTCGGCCCAGAAGTGATACTTCAGACCCATTCGCTCGGCGATGTGCCCGGTCTGATCGTAGCCCTCGCTGCGCAAGCTCCGCCCCTGCACTTCCTCCATGCAGAGCACGTCGACGTCCAGGGCCTTGGCCTTGTCTGCGATGCGGTCCAGGTACTTGTCGCCGTGACCGTAGAAGAACTTCAGCCCGAAGAGATGCGTGTTCTGCGTGCCGCTGCCGGACCGGATGTTGTACGTCATGACCCGCAACGGGCGGGCAGACAGAGGCGCAGACCCCAGAAGGGAGACCAGAGCGAGCAACCAGGCCATTCGCGTCTTGGTGTTCATCGACGGAGTCTATGCGGGCGCCTCTCGAAAGTTTGCAAAGGTTTCGTCCCGGGGTGAGGGAGGTCACAGACGCCGGCTGCAAAGGGCGGCATACTCGACGTGTGACCAAAGTCCTTATCGTCCAGGCCGCCCGCGGCGGCGGCGACGGCCACAGCGGGAAGCTGCACCGGCTCTGGTATCACGGGTTGACCCTCCCGTACCTGGCGGCACTCTTCGGGCGGCGTTGCGACGTGCAGGTGGTCGACGAGCTGCTCGACGCTCCGCCCCTGGACACGGACGCCGACCTGGTCGCGATCACGACGATGGGTGCCGGACTGCCGCGGGCCCTCGAACTGGCAGACCAGTACCGGCAGCGCGGCAAGCGCGTGGTCCTTGGCGGACCGACGGCCTCCGCGTATCCCCAGACCGTCGCTCCGCACGTGGACTCGCTGGTGATGGGCGACGGCGAGCAACTGGTGGAGCGGTTGTTGGACGACCTGGCCGTGGACCGCCTGCAGCCGGTCTATCGCCACGAGACTCCTCCTCCGCTCGATGGCACGCCCGTGCCGCGTTACGACCTGATCCCGCGAAGGCGGGTAGGCCTGTTCTACCCGGTGGAGGCGACCCGCGGCTGCAGCATCGGCTGCCGGTTCTGCCTGACCACTCAGCTGAGCCAGCGTCGCCAGCGCCAGAAGCCGGTAGAGGACGTGGTGCGCGACATCGCCGCCATCCAGGCCATGGGCGTCCGGCGCGTCATCTTCATGGACGACAACCCCACGGTCGACCGCGGCTACTTCCGCAAGCTCGTTGGGGCGATCGCGCCACTCGGCGTCGAGTGGATGGCCAACGCCACGGCCGGCATCGCCGAGGACGAGGCGATGGTCGACCGTCTGGCGGCCTCCGGCTGCACGATGCTGGCGATCGGCTTCGAGACCGTGACACAGGCCAACCTCGACTCCTCCGGCAAGGGCTGTTTCCGGGTGGATCGATATCGTCAAATCATCCGGCGGCTGCACGATAGCGGAATTCAGGTGACCGCAATGATGGTGCTGGGTTTCGACCACGACTCCCCGGCCGTGTTCGACGAAGTGCTCGCCTTTCTGAACGAGAACCGCGTCGAGATGGCCATCTTTCACGTGCTGACGCCCATCCTGGGAACACCGATGCACGCGGAGCTGGCCGAGCAGGGGCGCATTTCCGAGCTGGATCTGGCCCACTACAACGCCGAAGAAGCCGTGTTTCGCCCGGCCCAGATGACGCAGCGGGAGCTGGAGGAAGGGTTCTGGCGGCTTTACGGGAACGTCTACTCTCTGGGCTCGATCTTCCGGCGGCTGGTGGCCCGCGCACCGGACCGGTTCTTGCTGCGGCGCGCGGGCTCGCTGGCCGCGAACCTCTACATGCGTCACATGGTGCGTCAAAGGCGGACGATCGTATGACGCAGCGAGTCCTGATCCTCAACGTGGCACCCGGCGGCTCGGGCCCGGGCGAGCGTCACAGCCGGCTTTGGTACCACGGTTTGACGCTGCCCTACCTGGCCGCGCTCTTCGGCCGCCACGCGGAGGTGGCCGTGGCCGACGAGATGCTGGACGAGTTGCCGGCGCCGGAGGCCGTCGAGGCCGATCTCGTGGCGCTTTCGGTGATGGGAGCGGCGTTGCCGCGCGCGCTCGAGTACGCGGACCGCTTGCGGGCTCGCGGCCTGCGGGTGGCGATGGGCGGGCCGACGGCGACGGCGCACGCGGCGAGAGTGCTGGCTCACGTGGACAGCCTGGTGCTGGGCGACGGCGAGGGGCTGGTCGACGCCCT
>JACQFU010000577.1 GCA_016199905.1 Candidatus Wallbacteria bacterium | reverse complement strand
TACACGGTCAGCGGCCCGGTGGAGGCCACTCTCCGCGGCGCGCCGCAGCCGGCGGGAAAGGCCGCCGTCGCAAGCGCCTCGAGATCCGCAGCGACAGCCCTCGCCGCAGGTTCGTCGGTGCGCGCCGAGCCTGTCGCCGTGGCCCGCAGCAGGTTGCGACCGGTCTCGACCTCCAGCTCCACCTGGATCGTATCGGGACGGGCGCCCATGGCGGCGAGTTTCTCCCAAGCCTCCCTTCGCGACGCCAGCAGGTCGCCCTCGGATGGAGAGACGATACTCTTCTCGATCGTCTCCCGCAGCATCGCGATTGCGGTGCCGATGGCGCTGATGATCGGAGCGTGTTCGACGAGCCGGTAGGGAAGTTGCATCCGCCGGGCGACGGGCGGCACCACGGCTCGCGCGCCGCCGCCGCCTCCTATGAGCTGGATCGTTTCGCGGTCGAGGCGGTGCTCCTCGACGAGCCGTTCCACGACACCGGCGATCTTGGCTGCCACGAGCTCCTGGATCCGGCGAGCCAGGTTGAGCCCCGGTTTTCCGGGAAGCCCCATCAGATCGATGGCGATCTCGACGGACTCGGCGTTGCCGCGGCCCCACTCGTTTTCCTGGTACTGTCCGAGAAGGTTCGCCGCGCAGGTGGGGGTGACGGTGATGTCGCCGGCTTCGTGGGCGCACTCCACCCGCATCAACCCGTCGTCGGGTCCGGGCTTGCCAAGCCGCACGTCGCGGGGCCGAACGAAGCTGGCGTAGCGAAAGCCGGCGATGTGCGCGCTGCGAGGCCCGACGTCGCACACGCGCCCGCCGGACAGCACCGGGACGCTTCCGCCGGCGACGCCCAAGGTCGTGATGTCGAGGGCGCGCACGCTGACGCGGTGGCCGCCGACCCGGGCCCCGCGCACCTGGGCCTTGCCGTCGCGGATGACGGAGATGTCGGTGCTGGTGCCTCCGACCTCCAGGAAGATGCCGTCGCTCACGCGGGCGTGCAGGATGGCTGCGGCGACGCCGGCTGCGGGCCCCGAGAGCACCGTCAGGATAGGCCGTCGGCGCATCTCGTCCAGCCGCATCACGCCTCCGTCGCTTCTCATCACGAGCACGGGCGCCTCGATGCCCATCTCGCGGACGCTCCTCTCGGTCATGTCGGCGGTGCGCATCATCACAGATAGAATCGATGCGTTGAGGACAGCGGTCCGCGTCCGGAGCTTCAAGCCGTGCAGCCCGGACAGCGCCGAGGCCGCCATGGCGCGCAAGCCGAGCGACTCCGCGACGAGAACGGCGTCTTGCTCCAGCTCGGGCTCGTCAGGCCCGAAGGCGGCCGAGGCAACCAGGACCTCGGCGCCGGCGACCGCCAGCTCTCCGGCGGCGGCGCGAAGCCGGTCGCCGACCCGGTCTCCTCCGGCCTCCACGAAGCGGTGGACGGTTCGAAGGACCACTCCAGGCGCCAGCTCCAGGTTGCCCAGCCGGGTTTGGTAGCGGGCCAGCGCCGAAGTGGGGCCGCCTCCGAGTCCCAGAATTCCGACCACGGAAGTGTCGCCCTCCAGGAGAGCGTTGGTCGCCTGTGTCGTGGAGAAGGCGACGAAGATCACCGACGAAGTCTGTACCTTGCCGCGCTCCAGCACGGAGCGGAGCGCCTCCACGACGCCGGAGGCCACGCCCGTCTGAGCGGTGTGGGTCGTGGGCACCTGGGCAGCCGACAGTACCTGGGCCGTGGCCGCGTCGAGCGCGACCGCGTGCGTGAAGGTGCCTCCGACGTCGATGCCGATCTGGACGCTCACGGTGTCACCGGAGTGCCCCTTCGACCCGCTCGAGCACTTGCTGGGCGTGGATCCCCGGCATGCACTCGTAATGGCTGCACGGCTTCTTGCGGAAGCACGGGCTGCACCAGAGGTCCTGCCGAGCCACGACGCCATCGAGCTGGCCGTAGGGTCCGGTGCGGAGATGGTTGGCCGGGCCGAACAGGGCCACCACCGGGCGCCGCAGGGCGGCGGCGACGTGCATCGGGCCGCTGTCGCAGCTCACCACGACGGCGGCACGTTCCAGGACAGCCATCATCTCCTCGAGGCTGGTCTTGCCGACGAGATCCAGCGGCGGGGCGATCGGCGGCAACAAAGCCAGGATGTCGCGCGCGACGGGCGCCTCGGCCGGCCCGCCAATCAAAACGACAGAAAGACCCATTTGAGTCGCCAGCCCCCGCGCCAGCCGCGCCCAGCCAGCGGCGTGCCAGCGGTTGGCCGGCTTGCCTGCGCCGACGTGAAGCACGGCCCATCGACGGCCCTGCGGCAGCAGCCGTTCGGCGCGCTCTCGGGCGGCGGCCGGCGGCTCCAAGCGCCACTCGGCGATCGGATTGTCGATACCCAGGTAGCGGGCGAACTCCAGGTACTGGTCGACCACGTGCCGTTGAGGATCGTGGGGAGGCAGCTTCTCGTTGGTGAAGACCCAACAGAGTTCTCGACTCCGATTGAAGTCGAAGCCCAGCCGCCGCGGCGCGCCCGACAGGAACGCGAGCAGTCCGCTCTTGAACAGCCTCTGCAGGTCGATCGCGATCGAGTACCCGCGGGAGCGGATCTCCTCGGCGGTTCGCGCGATGGAGGCCGGGCTGGAGGACTCCAGGGTGTGGATCTCGCCGATGGCCGGATGGCCCTCCAGAACAGGGCGCGACTTGGGGTGCACGGCCCAGCCGATGAAGCAATCGGGCCACGCCCGCTTCAACGCGTTGGCCAGCACCAGCGCGTTGACCACGTCGCCGATGGCGCCCAGCCTAATCAGCAGGACTCTTCTGGCAGAGATATTCGCCGGAGTACTCCTCGCTATAGACGTCCCGGAAGTCCTCGCCGTAGTAGCTGTAGAGAAAGTAGAGGATTTCGCGGTCCGAAAGCCGCATCTGCTCCTTGCGTATCGAGCGAGACAGACGCAGCAGGTTTGCCTTGATCCGTTTGCTGCCCAGTATCTCGAAGAACTGGGCGCCGTCCAGGTCCAGGATGTGGGCACGCCCCCCCGAAAGCAGCAGGTTCCGAACGTTCAGGTCCTGGTGAAACAGCTGGCACTCGTGCATTTTGCGAATCCCCGCCGCCAGAGCCACGAGCGCCCGACGCCGGGTCAGCGCGTCGGGCTCCGATTCGAAGAAGGCGAGCGGGTCGACGGCAGCCGGCACTTCTTCGGTGATCAAGTCGCCGCGGTACAGCACGGGGGTGACCCATCGCGTGACGGCCGCGATCACCTGCGGCGTCGAAACCCCCTGGGCGCGCGCCTCTTCGCTCACGACCAGCTCCGCCAACGGCCGCGTGGGACGGCTCCAGAAGAGATCGCCCGTGACGTGCCGGAGCCAGCCTCCGTGATAGTAATGGCGCACCACGACCCGGTGCGACAGTCCCGGAAGCGGGAAGCTGACGGTCGTGCCGCGGCCGCGCAGGTAGCGCACTTCTCGGGCAGCCGACAACAGGCGGGGCAGCATTCTCTCGACGTAGCGCTCGCCGTCGGGCAGCAGCAGGTCCTCGAACCCCTTCCGGACCCAGGCCTCCGAAGAGCCCCGCTGGAAGTGGGAAAATACACTCGCGACTCCCCCCGGGATTTCGACTGCTGCCACGGACGGGGATTCTACAGGTCTGGGGAGCTGGGGGATAGGTGCCAGGTGCGAGGAGGGAGCGGCGCTGGAAGGTGGGAAGCCGCATCACTACGTAAGCCCAAAGTAGGGCGGGCCTCTGCGCCCGCCCAGTACTGATGCGGCTTCCAAGGCGGGCACGGAGGCCTGCCTTACTCGTCTCCCGCTGTACGACGACGCATCACACGAACCCGTCGGGGCGCCGGGGGCGAACGGAGAGGTCCCAGCGCTTCACCAGGCGGTCGATCTCGATGCACTGCTCGAGCAACTCCCGGAGGTGGTCGAATCGGAGCATGCTGCAGGCGTCGCACTTCGCCTTCTCCGGAGCCAGGTGCGTCTCGATGAACAGCGCGTCGATGCCCGAGGCGACTCCGGCCCGCGACAGATGCGGCACGTACTCCGGATCGCCCCCCCGCGGGTCGCTCGACGGAATTCCCGGCTTGCGGATGATATGAGTCGGGTCGAGCACCACCGGATACCCCAGGCGGCGCATCCGCGGAAGGGCCCGGTAATCGGCCACCAGATCGCTGTATCCGAAGGTGGTCCCGCGCTCGGTCAACAGAATCCGCTGGTTTCCCGTCGATTCGATCTTGCGGATGATACCGGCCATCGCCTCGGGGTGCAGGAACTGCCCCTTCTTGACGTTCACGGCCTTGCCGGTGGCGCCGGCCGCCAGCGCCAGAGGCGTCTGCATCGACAGGTAGGCAGGGACCTGGATGACGTCCACGACCTTTCCGACCGTCTCGGCCTCCACGGGATCGTGCGCATCCGTGAGCACCGGGACCCGGTACTTCTCGCGCACTTCCGCAAGGATATCGAGGCCATCCCCGGCCATCGGTCCGCGGTAACTGGCCGATTCTCCGCGATTGGCCTTGTCGTAGGAGGATTTGTAGATCCACCCTATCTTCAGCTGGTCGACCAGCTCGCGCAGGGCAGCCGCGGCCTCCAGGGCCGCTTGACGACCCTCGATGACACAAGGGCCTGCGATGAGGACCAGCGGATTGCTGCCGCCGATCCGAACGTCGCCCACGACGACTTCTTTCACCTGGGACATACGGGCTCCAGCCTCCTCGCGGCGACCACGGCGCGGACGCGCTCCAGGTCCTCGGCAGTATCGACTCCGCAAAAAACGGCGCCGGTCTCGACGGTCATCATCCGATGCCCGTTTTCCAGAACGCGGAGTTGCTCGAGCATCTCCGACTTCTCCAGCGGCCCCCGGGGCATCCCCGCAAAAGCGAGCAGGAACTCCCGCCTATGGATGTAAACGCCTATATGAATAAAATACGTGGGAGCCTCTCCGCCAGAACGGAGGAACGGAACGGGGGCGCGGGAAAAGTAGATCGCAGCGCCATCCTGCGCCCGCGCAACCTTGGCCGTCTGCGGAGAATCGATCTCCTCGCGATGGACTGCGCGACGAACCAGCGTGCCGGCCGGCGCCGCAGCCTGAGCCAGGAATCCCGCAACCAGTGCATCGAGCGGCTCGGGGCGCAGGAGCGGTTCATCGCCCTGGACGTTCACGAGGACCGGGTAGTCGGGCAACCTGGCGGCGACCTCCGCCATCCGATCGGTTCCGCTCGGATGGTCGGGACGAGTGAGCATCGCCTCGCCTCCGAAGCCCTGGACGGTTTGGGCCACCTCCTCGGAATCGGTCGCCACGACCACGCGGGAGATCGCGCTAGCCGCGGCGGCAGCCCGGTATACCCACTCGATCATCGGGTGGCCGGCGATGGAGGCCAGCGGCTTGCGTGGCAGGCGAGTCGAGGCGAGTCTTGCGGGTATTACGGCGAGGACCCTCATTCGGGGCGGAAAGGTAACACGGAGGGGGAGGAAAAGACAAAGACGGAAGGTGCGGGGGGGAGCATGTCACGCAGGGGATCCCTTTCGGTCAGTCCTCGTGACCCTGTCCCGCCGTTCGGGACGGAAGAACAGGCAACGGGTAGCCGGTAACCGGTAGCCGGTAACCGGTAGCCGGTAGCCGGTGGCCGGTGGCCGGTAGCCGGTAGCCGGTAGCCGGTGGCCGGTAGCCGGTAGCCGGTAGCCGGTGGCCGGTGGCCGGTAGCCGGTAGCCGGTAGCCGGTGGCCGGTAGCCGGTAGCCGGTAGCCGGTGGCCGGTAGCCGGTTCCCGTTTCCTGTTTCTTGTTTCCCATTTCCAGCTCTCCACCGTCCTCTCCATACCGCCTCGTGGGTCCAAGTCTTCTGTCTGAAGACTCCACTCTCAGACCGCAGGCCCGCGTCTTGCCCGCCTAAAGAAACCCTCTGTACGACCCGATAGGGAATTGGACAACAGCGCAGACAGAGGAGGCGGACGGGGACGATGACAGAGCGTCACTATGGTGTTCTCATCTTCTCTCTTGGTCTGATCATCCTCTTTCAGTCCTTGGCGATCGGGCACGACGCCAGCCGTCTGGAGAGCCCGGCGCTGACGATCTTGCTGCCGATGGAGACGGCCCCGAGCGGTCCGGAGTCCGAGCCGCCCGCAGCCCCATCGGCAGTCGCGACGCCGTCGAGCACGCGCGAGCAGGCCGTCGCCCAGGCGCTTTCGTCCCAGGGTATGTTCGTAGAGCCTCTGGCGGCGCCGCCGGTCGAGGACCTGACCTACACGATGCAGCAAGGCGACACCTTCTATGCGGTGGCCAAGCAGTTCGCGATGTCCGCTCGGGATCTGGCCACCGCTAACGGACTGGCTCGCCCCTGGGCGCCCACGGGGTCGGTATTACGCATTCCGCGCCAGCATCCTCGCCTCTCAACGGAAGAGGCTGCCGAGCCGACGGATATCGTGATGAGCTACCGGATCCGCGCCGGCGACACCTTGGCCAACGTGGCCGAGCGTTTCCACATGAACCTGAGCGAGCTGCTGACGGAGAACAAACTCTTCAGCGGCAAGGAACCGGCGGCCGGCAAGATCTTGCGCGTCCGGATCCCGCGGGTCGTCGAGTACCGGGTCGGCCAGGGCGAGAGCCTCTGGAAGGTTTCGAAGACCTATCAGGTCGCGCTGGGCACGCTGGTGGAGATGAACAATCTCGCGCTGGCGGACTTGAAGCCGGGTCAGACGATTCAGGTGCCCGTGACGGACCCGGCGTTGCTGGACCGAATCTGGCGCGAGAAGCACCCGGAGGCAAGGAAGGCCGCGGAGTCGAACCGGTTCCAGTTCCCGCTCTTCGGACGGATCACCGATCGGTACGGTTACCGCATCCATCCGATTCACGGGGAGGAGAACTTCCATAGCGGCGTGGACATCGCGGCTCCGTCGGGCGCCCCGATTCACTGCGCCCGGCCCGGGACGGTGGAGTTCGTCGGGACCAAGCCGGGCTACGGGCGTCTGGTGGTCGTGCGCCACGCCGACGGCAGCCAGACCTGGTACGCCCACTGTTCCAAGTTGCTGGCCAGCATGGGGAGCAAGGTGAAGGCCGGCACTCTTCTGGCCAAGGTGGGCTCCACGGGTTCGGCGACGGGCCCACACCTGCACTTCGAGATCCGCAAGAACGAAACGCCGGTCAATCCTCTGAAGTACCTGACGGGCGCCAGGGCGTGAGGGTCCGGAACCCCGTCATGGCGCACCAGTGCTGGGCGGAAATGTTGACAAACCCCAGGTCCGATGATATAGTCGCACTCCGAGTTCCGCCCCGGCGGGCGGACGCTCCAGAGCCTCATTGCTAAAGGGCTCCGAACAACAAGAAGAGGTATCCATAATGTCGATTCGTAACTGGGTTCTGACTGGAACGGGCACCCTCTTGCTCCTCCCCGCCGTGGCGGGCCTCAACCTGTTTGCGGCGGGCAACGTCGCGACGGTCGACATGGCCAAGGTGCTTC
>JACQFU010000576.1 GCA_016199905.1 Candidatus Wallbacteria bacterium | reverse complement strand
TTTCATGAGTAGCTGGAACGCCTTCATGTGGCCGCTGGTAGTGCTCTTCACGGCCGACAAATACACTCTGGCTGTGGGTTTGGCGACGCTGCAGGGCAAGCACACGGTCGACTATGGCTTGCTGATGGCCGGGGCGAGCGTGACGGCCGCGCCGATGATTCTCGCCTTCGTCTTCATGTCGCGCTACGTCGTGCGCGGCCTTTCCGCGGGAGCCTTGAAGGGATGAAACCGGAGCGACCGATACTGGCCATCGAGGCCGGCGGCACCAAGACCGAGGCGCTTCTGGCCAAGGCCGACGGGACGCTCCTGGCCCGGTCCCGGTGCGGACCGGGCAACCTGCACACGGTCGGACCTGACGGCCTTGCGCGCGTCCTGTCGGAGCTTCTGGGCGACCTGACCGGACAGGCGGGGCGGCAGGCGCTGCGCCGCGTGCAAACCGTCTCGCTGGCGGTGGCGGGCGCCGATGGGGAGACCGATGAGGACCAGGTGCGCGAAGCCGCGCGCTCCGCGGGCCTGGACTGCCGCATCCTGGTCACGAGCGACGCCCGCGCCACGCTGGTGGGGGCTTGCGGCACCGAGGGATTGCTGGTCATCGCCGGCACCGGGTCGATAGCGGTGGGCAGGAATTCCTCCGGGCAGGAGCGGCGCGCCGGGGGCTGGGGCCATACCTTCGGAGACGAGGGCAGCGGCTACGACCTGGGCCGCCAGGCGCTGCAGCACACCACGCGGGTCATCGACGGCCGGGCCCATCGCGGCCTGCTCGCCGAGAAGGTGCTCGAGGCCCTGGGCGTGCCCGCCGGCGGCAACGCCCGAGCCGCTCTGCTTTGTTTGACGGGCCAGGTGGAGGCAATCGCTCGATTGGCTCCTGTTGTCCTCGCCGCCGCCGAGGCCCGGGACCCCGTGGCCCGCGGCATCGTGGACGCGGCCGCGCGGTCGCTGGTCGAAATGGTGAGCGCAGTGGCCTCACCTCTCGGCTTCGGCGCCGCTCGATTTCCCATCGCCATCTACGGCGGCCTCATGGCCAACGGCCGCCTCTATACCGAAAGGTTCCAGGAGATAGTCCGACTCCTCTGGCCGCGTGCCGAAGTGCGGCTGGCCCCGGCCGACGCCGGGCTGCGGGGAGCCTTCGAGCTGGCCCTTGCGGCCCCGCCCCGGAAGGGAACGTCTCGTGGCTAGGATCGCTCCGAAGGGTCCCGAAACCGTTCGACCCAAGCAGCCAGCGTCTCGAAGACCGCCGTCGCGCGCCGGTCTCCGCGTCACCGAACGTTCCAATCCCGCCACCGAAGACATCGACACCCTCGACACCCTGGGCGTCGTCGATCGGATCCACGAACAGGACCTGCTCGTCGCCCCCGCCGTCGCCCGGGAACGCAAGAAGATTGCCCGGGTCGTCGACCGCGTCGTCGAGGCCTTCCGCTCCGGCGGCCGCCTCTTCTACGCAGGCGCCGGCACCAGCGGCCGGCTCGGAGTGCTCGACGCCAGCGAGTGTCCGCCCACCTACAGCACCCCGCCGGAGCTGGTGCAGGGCATCATCGCCGGTGGGTATGGAGCCCTCACGACGTCCGTCGATGGGGCCGAAGACGACCCCGCAACGGCCCGCCTGGAGTTGCGCGCTCGAGGTCTGTCCGCCCCCGACGTGGTCGTCGGAATAGCCGCCAGCGGCTCCACGCCCTACGTGCGGGGCGCGCTGCAGGAGGCCCGCGCCAGCGGCGCCTGCGCTGTGCTGGTCACGTGCAACCCGCGGGCGGAGCTGGCCGCCCTGGCCGATATCACCGTTGCACCCGTGGTCGGCCCAGAGGCCATCGCCGGGTCGACCCGGATGAAGGCCGGGACAGCCACCAAGCTCGTGCCCAACACGATCACGACGGCCGCGATGATCCGCTGGGGAAAGGTCTTCGGCAACCGGATGGTGGACGTGAAGCCTGCTTGCGCCAAGCTTGTCGACCGCGCCGCGCGACTGGTCTGCGAGCTCGCGCGCGTCCCCAGGCCGAAGGCCGAGGAGCTGCTGGGGGCGAGCGGCGGCCGGGTGAAGACTGCCGTCGTGATGCATTGCCGTGGCCTGGGTCTCCCGGAGGCCGAAGCCCTCTTGGAACAGGCCGGAGGCCTTCTGCACCGAGCGCTCGACCCGGCGCCCGCGGCCGTCCCCGGCGTCAAAAAAAGAACTCAAAAGCTCCGCTGAGTTTGGAGGAACGATGAGAAGAACCGTCGCTGTGCTCGCCCTTTCCCTCGGCTGCCTGCTCGCCGGCTCGGCGCTTGCCCTGGTCCGGGCGCCCTTGCCCTACTTCGATCCCGCCCGCCCAAGAGCGGGTCGCGGGCCCGAGCGAGTTGCCGACATCTCCTTCCCGCTGGTCCTGCGGATCGGCCTGATGGAGAGGCAAGACCAGGTCGCCGTCACCTGCCCGTCTGCCTTCACGATCCAGCACGGGGACCGGCTGGTCTCCGCTGCCGCGGGCCAGCGCTGGACCTTCCGGGTCCGGGAAGCCCAGCCTGCAGAGGTCGAGTACTCGGCCGCCGTGAAGACGCTGGACTGGCCCGACAGGCTCGAGGCCGATCGCGATGCCGCCGCCTGGGTCGCCCGAGGCTATCGGCTCGCCCGCGTGGTCGCCGCCGGCTCGCTGATGTTGAATGGGAGCGCAGTCGTCCACGACAACCGGCGCTTCTTCGTGGTGGTCTCCTCCTCGGCGGAGCGCGCCGAGACGGAGGCCGCGATGAAGGCGTTGGCCGCCGCGGGCGAGCGGCCCTTCTTGCTGGAGAAGATGCTCAAGGAACCCCAGGGCATCATCGAGGCGACAGGCCCGGGAGGCCAGACGGCGATCGGCAGGAGCGCCTTCGAAGTGGTGCCTTCCGGAGACCGGGTGCGGGTGTTCCAGGTGGAGCACGACATCGGCTATCCCTGGCACGGCCGAGAGGATCGCGACTACGCCGGCAGCGTGGCGGTGATGATCGATCGCTGGGGGAAGCTGGTGGCCATCGATCGGATCGAGCTGGAGCAGTACCTCAAAGGCGTCGTTCCCTGCGAGATCGAGCCCGACGCGCCGCTGGAGGCGCAGAAAGTGCAGGCGGTCGCGGCCAGGGGAGAGGCGCTGGCGGGCTACGGCATCCGCCACCCGGCCGATCCGTACGACTTCGAGGCCTCGCAGGCCGACCAGCAGTACGCCGGCCTGGGCCCTCAGACCGCGCTCGCCACCCAGGCCGTGCTCGAAACCCGAGGCCGCGTCTTGAAGGGCGGGGACAAGATCGCCGAGACGGTTTACGGCGCCAACTGCGGCGGCCACACGGAGGACAACGAAAGCGTCTGGACCTCTCCCGTCGACCCGCACCTGCGGGCGGTTCCGGACGGCGAACCGGGGGCCGTGCCGAGCCCGATCGCGGAAGCGGATCTCGCATCTTATCTCGAAAGCTCTCCCGAGGCTTATTGCAAGGACCCGCGGGACGTGCCGACGAACAAGTACCGGTGGAAGGTCATCAAGACGGCCGCGGAGCTGGATGCCCTGGCGCTCAAGGCCGGACTGAGAGTCGGACACGTGAAAGCTCTCGTGCCGCTGGAGCGGGGACGGTCGGGGCGCCTCAAGGGTTTGAAGGTCGTGGGAGACCAGGGTGAGGCGGTGGTCTTGAAGGAGCTGCCCATCCGCCAGTTGCTGGGCGGCTTGCGTTCGGCGCTCTTCCTCGTCAAGACAGGCGCCGTCCGGGACGGCCGCCCCGCCAGCTTCACCTTCGTCGGCGGCGGCTGGGGTCACGGGGTCGGCATGTGCCAGATGGGCGCCCGCGGCCGAGCGCGCGCCGGTCAGAACCATGTCGCTATCCTCACGCACTACTTTGCCGGAACGGAGATCCGGCAGGTCTACAAGTAGCCCCATCATGCCGGACGCATCCACCTGCCTGACGGCCCTCGACCTCATCCTCGCGGAACCGCCCGCCAGCCTGTGCGGGGCCCGCATCGGCCTGATCGCCAATCAGTCCGCGCGCGACGCGAGTGGCCGGCCCGCGGTGAAGGCGCTTCTCGAAACGGGTCTGCGCGTGGAGCGACTTTTCGCGCCCGAGCACGGCCACGATCTGTCCCACCAGGAAGGCGCGCGCTTCGGGGCCGGCCGCCATCCCGAGCACGGCATCCCGATCGTGCCGTTCTACGGCGACACGATGAAGCTGGGCCCGGACGCCGCCGCGGGGCTGGACATCCTGGTGTTCGACCTCCCGAACGTGGGCTTGCGGTGCCACACTTATCTGGCAAACCTGGCGGAGGCCCTGGAGTTTTCGCACCAGGTCGGCTTTCCCCTGATGGTGCTGGACCGGCCGAATGTTCTGGGCGGAGCGGTCGTCGAGGGTCCCTGCTCGCAGCCACGTCCTCCAAGCGACGTGGCGCCCTTGCGCGTGCCTTTTCGGCACGGGATGACCTGGCTGGAGCTGGCTCGCTGGACGACCCGTGCTCGCCGACTCGCTCCCGCCCTGCAGGAGGTGCCGATGCAAGGTTGGAGGCGTTCGATGTGGCAGGACGACACCGGCCTTGCCTGGCACCCGCCGAGTCCCAACCTGCCCACCTTCGACAGCGCGGTGGCCTACACCGCCACCGTCTTCCTGGAGGGGTCGAACCTGAGCGAGGGCCGGGGAACCGACCGGCCCTTCCAGACCTTCGGGGCGCCATGGCTCGAACCGGCGCGACTGCTCGGAGAGCTGGAGACGCTCGGGCTGCCGGGGGTGGAGTTCCGCGAGACCACGTTCACACCGTCCCGCTCCAAGCACCAGGGGCAGCGCTGCCTTGGCGTGTCGATGGACGTTCGGGACCGGGTGACGTTTCGGCCTCTGGCGACGGGGTTTGCCCTGCTCGATCGGACTCGGGCGCTCTGGCCTGAACAGTTTTCCTGGCTTCAGAACGAGCGCACGGGGTTCCGGTTCATCGATCGACTCCTGGGAACCGAGCTGGTGAGACGGGCCGTCGATCGCGGCGCGGGCTTGGCGGAAGCGCTGAGCCGCTTCGAGTCGGACGCCCGGGCCTTCGAGGAAGACCGGCGCCCCTACCTGCTTTACGAAGCCTGAACGGAGCGCCCGTAGCGATGACCGACTCGAAGCTTCGCAGGAAAATCGGGAAGCTTTTCATGTTCGGCTTTCAGGGCCAGGAACCTTCCGAGCCGCTGGCGGAGTTCCTGAGAGAGTGGGGGCTGGGCGGCGTCATCGTCTTCACGCGGAACGCCTCCTGCG
>JACQFU010000575.1 GCA_016199905.1 Candidatus Wallbacteria bacterium | reverse complement strand
TATCGCGGCAGTCAGCACGTTGCCCGCGCGGTCGCGGCCGTTGGAGACCTGGATGCGCGCCGGTCCGTCGAAGCCGGGAATGACTCCGTAGGAGTAGTTGAAGACCGTGGCCGTGTTGCTCGAAACGCCCGCCGGAAGGACGCTGCCGCCCGCCTGCGCGATCTCGAGCTTCGGCACGTTCACCAGCTCCTTGCTGATACGCAACTGGATCTGGACGGCCGCTTGGCCCACGTAGATCTCGGGATTGGTCTGCGGCGCGATGGTCCCGTTGACGCGTACCTGGTCGATGATCGGGGCCTTGGTGTCCTTGATGAAGAAGACGTCGACGCTGGAGCCGGGGCCCGAGTTGCCGGCCGCGTCGCGAACCGCGAAGGCGATGCGATGCTGGCCGTCCTCCAGGTTCGACACGTTCACCAGCGTTTCGAACTGACCCGTGGAGTTGTCGATCGCAAGCGGCGAGGCGGGCGAGAAGCTGGCATTGGGCGGGCCGCTCACCAGCACCACCGGCGCCACGGTCGCAGTGGTGCTCGGCTTGCGCTCGCCAGAGAAGCCGCGCACCCGCAGCGTCCCCGACGTCACGATCGGCGTCGGGCCCACGGGATTGGGCTCGATGATGACCGGCGCCGCCGGAGCAACGCGATCCAGCGTGATCTGTCCCAGCGTCAACAGCACGCCGCTGTTGGTCGGAGTGTTGCTGTTCTGGGCGCGCAGCTGGATGGTATGGATGCCGTCGGTCGCCAGCGTCAGCGTGTGGGTGAAACTGTCGCCGCTGTTGAGCAGGATGACCTGGCTCTCCAGGAACCCGTCGACCAGGAAGTTCACCGTGAAGGGGCCCTGGGTGCCCGTGACCGAACCGCGGATCAGCACCGCGGGGTTGTTCGTCACGGTGCCGCCCGGCGGGTCCATCGTGGCGTTCTGGATCGTCGGGTCCTTGGCCTGAGCTTTTGTTACGACTCGCTGGATGGTCGTGCTCTTGTTGCCGGCGCCGTCGTCGGCCCGGAACGCGATGTTGGAGGCGACACCGGTCGTGAAGCTCGTCAGGTCCGCGGTGGCCGTGAAGTTGCCATCCAGACGAATCGCGCCGGCGCCGATGACGCTGCCCGCGTTGGGCGGATCGACGCGGGTGATGATCACGGTGCCGGAGGTCTCGGGCGTGCCGTCGGCCTTCAACACCTTGCCAACCACCGTGAGAACGTTGGTGTTGACGGTGGCCGGGAAGGCCGGCGACTGGATCGTCGGCGGCTGAGGGGCCGTGTCGTCGGCGATGATCGAGAGCTGTCGATTGCCCGCGGCCAGCTGGCCCGTGACGGTGTCCTGCACGATGCCGGAGAAGCTGACCCGCCTACCGTCGGTGCCGCGCGGCAGCGGAACGGTGATCGTGAACGGACCCGTGCCCGGCGTCAGACCGGCCACCAACGTCGAGGCGCCGTCGTCGCGGAACAGCGTCACGTCGCACTTGTTGGCAGGGGTGTTGGCGATGTCGAAACGGATGGTCGCTTGGCCCAGGTTGGTTACGATCGTGTCTGCCGGGATGAACCCGATGAGGGTCAGCTTCGGCTGCGCCGCCAGCGGTGCCGCCGCAATCAGCGCAAGGAGCAGCGCCAGCAGAGGCCTGAAGGTATTTCGGGTCGAGAAGCCCATCGTTTTGCTCGCGAATGGCCGCCCGTCCCGACACAGAGAGACGGGGCCTGCTACGGATATCGGCAACTCCGAGGACAAATTGCAGGCTGGCCCCGCCGATTCTGTCCGCATGGCCGTGGGAAACGGCATGGTCAAAGCAAATGGCCGCCCCTCGACAAGCCCGGGCCGAGCGCAAGCAGGAGCTCGCCGAGAGACTACGCCCCGATGCCGCGGCGATAGAGGATGCCCGCCAACGCGTAGGCGGCCACGGCCGCCCCCAGCACCGTGTGGAACCCCCAGAGCACGGCGATCCAGGTGGTAGCCGTGCCCGCGAAGACCGAGAGCGCGCCGTTGGCCGCCCAGGCCCAGGCCAAGGTGCCCTCGTCGTCGCCAAGCCTCTCCAAGCCCATCGAGAACGGCATTCCCATGAAGAACGCGGTGGGCCCGACCGTCAGCAGCACGATGCCGATCCGGATCCAGGTCGGCAGGCCGAGCACTGCCGGCCAGATCCACGTCATCGCCGCCAGCGTGATGGACAGGCTGACCAGAAGGGCGCCGAAGGTCTTCCCGGGCGCGCGGCAGGCAGCGACTCGTTGAGCGACCGCGCTTCCGGCGGCGCTGCCCAGCAGCATCACGGCGAGCACGACGGAGATCGCGTAGGTCGGGTGACCCAGCACGGTAACGAGCCGCCCGAGAAGGCTCATCTCCACCAGCATGTAGGCCGCTCCCAGAGTCGCGAAGTAGGCGATGATCGCTCGCATGGTCGCGGCGCTGCGACCGATCGCCACCGGCGGCTTGCCGAGCTGTTTCGTCAACCAGAGCGGAGCAAAGAGTGCCGTCATCGCCAGAAGCCCGGTCACGGGCACCAGCCCGGCGAGCAGCCAGATGGCCTGCATGTTCGGCACCATGCCTCCCATCATCGAGAAGAGCCTTCGAAAGCTGGTCGGCTTGAGCGGATGGAAAAAGAAGGGCCGGTCATCGGTCGTCGGGCCGATGTCGAACGGCAAGTCCTCCACGATCTGCCGCCAGTCCGGGCTCGACAGCAGCTTGGAGACGAAGCTTCGCGGGCTGGCCTCGGTTGCCAGAGAGAACCGCTCGTCGGCGCAGAGCTTGCGCAAGGCCTGTAGGTCGGCCGCCGTGAAGGCCGAGAGCTTCACCAGCACTGTGCCGACGAACTGGCAGCGCAGGATCGCGACATGGGCCGCCGCGTCGGTGATGCCGCGTTTCTCCAGGACTTCGCGGACCAGGGTTGCCAAACGCATGATTTCGAGCGGCTCGTCGGTCAGGTACCACCGGGCGATCGCCAGCGTGCCGTCGGGGGTCAAGTGGTCGAGGTAGCGCTCCATCGCCTCGACGGTGTACAGGGCGCTCTCGCTGAAGACGTAGCCGCCGGCCGCCGACGATGCGAATGAGTCGATGAGGGAGATCTGGATGACGTCGTAGCGGTCGGGCGAGCGGGACAGGTAGCTGCGCCCCTCGTCCACGACGGCGCGAACACCCGGATAGCTGTAGGGGCCGCCCGTGAAAGAGCGGAACCGATGCTCCACGGCATCGACGATGTCGGGGTTGATCTCGACGGCTGTCACGGTCGTGGCGCCCGAGGCCAGGGCCGAGAGGATGTCACGGCCTCCTCCTCCTCCGATGACGAGGGCGCTCTTCTGCTGGCGATATCTGTAGGCTGCGCTGGTGACGTCGTGGAGCAGGTGCTGGACTTCCTTCAGATCGCCGTGGAATTCGGTGATCGGCGTGCCGGCGCTGCCGTCTTGCTCGAGCCAGTACTGTCGGGGCACGGGGCCCTCGTAAGTGGGGCTCAATCCCCAGCCCTGCGCTCTCCTTCCGAGAGCGAAGTACCAGAAATCCTCGCCGAATATGGTGATGCGGCAGAACGCGTTCCACTTCTCGTAGAGGACATTTTCTTCGTCGTAGGTCTTTCCGCGACGCAGGTGGAACCACGGCCAGATCCCCGACTCGTTGGCGACGAGACCGGCGAGGACCAGCAGGAGTGCCAGCGTCGCGCGCGCGCGCACGCTAACTCCCCTGGGCTCCAGGAAGAAGACGCTGGCCAGGGAAAGACCCGCGGCGAGCAACGCGGCACCCGGGCCGCTGACGCGGTCCAGCAGCGGGACGAAAGCGACGCAAGCGGCGGCGGCTCCTGCGAGATCGCAGCCGTAGAGCAGCCCGACGGGGGCTTCCCGGCGGCGCAGCAGGTCCAGGATGATCCATCCTCCCAGCAGGAACGGCACGGCAAAAAGGACCAGGGCCGTAAGAAACTTCACGCACCAGAAGAGCGTGACGTGGGGCCGCAGATCGAACCTGAGGAAGACGTCTGCCGACAGCACCATGCCCAGGGCCTGATAGATGGCCAACCAGCCCAGGCCCTGACTCAGCGCGTCCAGGCGGCGTCGCAACCTTTCCAGAGTGCCGAGGACACCGGCGGCGGCCGTTCCGAAGAGCGCGATGGAGATGGCGAAGGAGGCGAAGTGATACCAGAGTGTGACCGACAGCAGTCTGGTGAGGGTCAGCTCGAAGAGCATCAGCGACCCGGAGACGAGAAACATTCCGAACAGGCGGGCTCGCGCCGCGGGCGCCTGGGAGGCGCGCTGATCCAAGGTGGTCACTTTCATTGCAGGCTGGCTACTTTAGCATCTTCAGAAGCTCAAGGGCTCGAGGCCGCCCGCGATGATTTCAGCCGCGCGTTCCTCCGCGTCTGCGTGGCGAAGGGGCCCGACGTTGCTATAATCCGCCGCCATGGCATCGAAGCACGACGGTGACGCGGCGGCCCTCCCGGGGGAGGCCACCGAGTGGCGCTGGGCGCTGGCCGTCTTTCTGCTGCTCGACCTGGCGCTCTTCGCGCCGGTGCTGCTTTCGGGAGCGGACCGAGGGCTGGGATGGGCCGACGGCGACCTGCCTCGGATGTTCGTGCCCTGGAGGCTGTGGGCAAAGCAGCGGCTTCTTGCGGGCGAGCTTCCGCTCTGGAACCCGCATATCTTCGCAGGTCTGCCGTATCTGGCGGGGTTCCAGGGGGCGATCTTCTATCCGCCGAACGCGCTCTACCTGCTGCCGCTGGGAATGGCGATCTCGCTGTCGCGCTTCCTGCACACGCTGCTCGGGCAGTTCGGTGCCTGGATGCTGGGGCGGGAGGCCGGTGCCGCGCATCCCGGGCCGATCTTGACCGGGATCGCATTCAGTCTCTGCGCCCAGTCGACCTATCGCATCTACGGCGGCCACGTCTGCTTTCTCGACGGCTACGCCTGGATGCCTTGGGTCGTCGTGGGCGTGTTGCGCGTTCTGCGCGAGCCATCGAAGGGGACCTTCGCGCGCGCGACCGCGGCGTCGGGGATGCTGCTGCTCTCGGGCTATCCGCAGCTCTTCTACTTGACCTGGTTCGCCATCGCCGTGGTGGCGGGCGTCGGGGCGTTGCTCTCGGAGACGCCGGCGGCTCGGCTGGGCCGGCTAGCGGCGATCACGCTCGGCATTGGCGCTCTCACGGCCCTTCTCGGCGCGGCCTCGCTGGTGCCGGCGCTGGAGCTGCTTTCGGACTCCAATCGAGCGGGCTTCGATCCGCGGTTCGTCTCGATGATCTCCTTGGCACCCGAGAACCTGTTGACATTCCTGATGCCCCGATTCTTCGGCGACGACCTGACGATCCCGTACTGGGGGCAGGCCTTCATACCCGAATGCATCTTTTATGTCGGAATAGTTCCACTGGTGCTGGCGGTGCGGTCCGCGCGGCGCAAGTCCCGCGAGACAGTACTGCCGTGGCTGGTGCTGCTGGAGATCTGCCTGCTGATGGCTCTGGGGCCGCGCACGCCGTTCTTCCTGCCGCTGGCGCGTGTGCTGCCCGGGATGGGGATGTTCCGGGGGCCGGCGAAGTTCATGTGGATCTTCGGGCTGGGGATGTCCGTGTTGGCGGGATTGGGGATGGCGACCGTAGGAGAGAAGCGCCAGGCAGCGTCGGCTCCCGGAGCTCCCAGGAAGGTGACGCTGCGGCTGGCCGCCGGACTCGCATTCGCGCTAGGGCTCGTGGCACTGGGGGCAGGCTGCGGGGCCGAGACGCTGGTC
>JACQFU010000574.1 GCA_016199905.1 Candidatus Wallbacteria bacterium | reverse complement strand
GCCTCGACGCCGTGCTCGCGGGTGCGTTCGGAAGGGAGCAGGCTCGCAGCCCGGAAGCGCTGGTAGTGCGGCCGCGGCCAGCCTCACTTCGAGCCGGTAGCCTGCCGGAAGCGAGGCGGGGGCGCCGCGGCGGCGGGTTTCGGCGCGGGCAGTAGCTGCCCCGCCGGCACTTCGAAGTAGGACGAGGCGAGGACTTCGCGGGCGACGTCGCCCGGACTCGTGATGACGCGCAGGTCCCAGACCTGGGGCTGCGTCCCGCCCGCCGAGACCAGACGCCGGCCCGCGGGATCGAACGCGAGCGCCGTCACCGAGGAGGCGTTCGGCTCGAAGAGCCCCAGAGGCGCGAACCCCGGAAGCCCCCAGAGTCGAATCTTCCCGTCGAGGCCGCCCGAGGCCAGCGTCCGGCCGTCCGGCGAAAAAGCCACGGCCCAGAGGTGGCCGGTGTGGCTGCCGACCAGCTTGCCGGTCATCGCCGGGACCTCCCAAAGGCGCGCAGCAAAGTCCTGGCCGCCGCTCGCGAGCCAGCGGCCGTCCGGCGAGAAGCGCACGCACTCCACCGACTCGCGGTGGCCCGCTCCCCGGGCCAGCAAGCGGCCGCCGGCGGCGTCCCAAAGCAGCACGTCGCGGTAGGTGCCGCCCGTGGCGAGCCGGCGCCCGTCTGCGCTGAAGGCCAGGCAGAGCGTCTCGCCGCCCGAACCGGTGAGCCTCGCCGTGTCGGCTGCCGAGCGCGTATCGACGACCCGCACGACCCCGCCCGTGGTCGAAATCGCCAGGCGCCCGCAGTCCGGGGCGAACTCGAGACACTGGACGCCTCGCCCCTTCTCCATCTCCAGCCGCATCGGAGGCCGGCCCGGAAGCCGCCACTCCACGGCCTCGCCCAGGCTCCCCGCCATGGCCGGGTTCTCGCCTCCGGAATAGGCCACGGTCTGCACCAACCGTTCGAATCCTGAAAGGCTCCGAAGCATCTTTCCAGTCTCACATTCCCACTCCCGCACCGTGTGGTCCTGGCTGGCCGTGGCGATCCGGCGGCCATCGGCCGAGAGCGCCATTCGCAGGACCGGCGCCGTGTGGCCGGCGAAGCCTTCGGGCAAGCTGGCGCTGCCCACGTCCCAGAGCCGGATCGTGCGATCCTGGCTCGCAGACGCGAGCGTGCGGCCGTCGGAGCTGAAGTCGAGCATCGACAGCCAGTTCGTATGGCCCAGCAGCACGCGCGACGGCTTGCGGGTCGCCAGATCCCACAGCCGGACGCTGTAGTCCGAATGGCCCGAGGCGAGCGTGCGTCCGTCGGGGCTGAAGGCCAGGCATTGTCCGGTGCCGGCCGCCCCCTCCAGACTCCCCGACTTCCCCGAGGGGCCGATCGCCCACAACAGGATGACGCGATCGTCGGCGCCGGAGGCGAGCGTGTCGGAGTCGGGGCTGAAGGCCAGCGACAACACCGCGCCCTGATGGCCTGCCAGCACTCGCACCTGGCGGCGCGCAACCACGTCCCAGATCCTGATGACGCGGTCGTTATCCCCCGAGGCCAGCAACGCGCCGTCCGGGCTGAAGGCCACGGACCAGACCTGGCCCGTGTGACCCTCGAAGGTCGCCACGGCCTGCCCCGATGCGACGTCCCAAAGTCGCACCGTGTGGTCGTGCCCGCCCGTGGCCAGAAGCTTGCCCGACGGCGCGAAGTCGAGGCTCCAGAGCGCCTCGGTATGGCCGGCCATCCGGCGGAGCTCCTGGCCGCTGGAGGCGTCCCAGACGCGCACCAGTTTGTCGGCGCCCACGGTCGCCAGGAGCTTGCGATCGGGGCTGATTGCGAGCCCCCAGACCTCCTCCTTGGGGATCGGCGTATGGCGGACGACCCGGCCGGAGGGCAGCGCGAATTGCCAGGACCCGACCAAACGCGTGGCCGCCGACAGGCTCCGCCCCCCATCTCCGAACTTTGCGACCTCGGCAGGCCCGTCGAGGGTGACGGCCCAGAGGAGCGGACTCGGCGGGCCGGCACCTGCCAGCAGCGAGTAGGCCTCGCCGGAGGGCAGTACGAACCCCGCGGCGGCCTGCGAGAGCTCCTGAAGCGCGAGCGCGGCGTGCATCCGCGCGACGTCGGACAGACTGCTCTTGGACGCCTGGGCGGCCCAGCCCGTGTGAGAGAGCGCGAGATAGCCGTGGGCCAGCTCCAGCGCCCGGCGGTTGTCGTCGTACTTCTTGAACAAGACGACTGAAAAGACGAACGCCGTCACAAGGGTCCAGAAGAGCGCCGGATGGGCGCGCGCCCACTTGCGCGTCCGCTCCCAGGCCGTGTAGCTCATGCCCTCGATGACGCCGCCCTCCAAGTAGAGCTCGACGGCGCGGAGGAGCGCAGCCACGCTCGACAGGCGATCGCCGGGCTGCCAGGCCGTGGCCCGGCGGATGACGTCGGCCAGCTCGCGCGGGACTCGCGCGGGGATGTCGAGCGCCTGTGGTTGCGGCGAACCGCCGCCCAGTCCAGCAGCCCAGGTGTTCGCCTCCACGCCGCCGGGGGAGTCGCGACGGTGGCCCGCCAGCATCTCGAAGAGGATCACCCCCAGGCTGTAGACGTCGGAGCGCTCGTCGGCGCGAGGGGCGCCGAAGGCTCCGAGCTGCTCGGGCGCCGCGTATCCGCGGGTGCCCACCAGTTCCAGGCTGGCGGAGGGCTCATCCGGGACCGACTCGGCGCGGGCGAGCCCCCAGTCGGCCACGAGAGCCTCGCCCGAGGGTCCGAGCAGGACGTTGTCGGGCTTCAGATCGCGGTGGAGCACGCCCTGTCCGTGGGCGTAGGCGACTGCCCGGCAGACCTGGCGAAACGTCTCCAGAAGCTCGCCCACGGGGCGATCTTCGAGGGCGCGGCGGTCCTTCAGCTCTTCCAGCCGGCGAGCCAGGGTCGGCGCCTCGCCGGGCACGCGCAGCATCGAGCACCAGGGGTTTCCGCGGGCGTCGGTCCAGATATCGAAGACGGGCAGGATGTTCGGGTGGGTCAGACGCGCGGCAATGCGGGCCTCGCGGGCCTGGCGGTCTCGGCCTGCCGCCGAGGCAGCAACGGGATCGCGCAGCCCCTTGATCGCCACGATGCGACCCAGTTCCCGGTCGTGCGCTTCGAGGACGATCCCCATTCCGCCCTCGCCGATCGCCTTTCCCGGGCTGTAGCGCTCGCGCACGGGCCTGGGAAAATCCCGCCATAAGGACTCGATCCATCCGTTGGCACCAGCGGCACCTTCCGGTTGCGTTTCCGGGAGGGCCGCGACAGGTGGGCCCGCGGCGGATTCGGCCGCCCCTTCGTAGAGGTCGAGCTCCAGCCCGCCGTCCTCGCCGTCCGGTCGCATGGACTAACCCGCCGGCGGGGAGAGCGAGAGCGCAAACTCGTGCGCCAGCTGCCGGATGAGGTCGTCGCCGGCCACGCGAATCACGAGCTGCATCAAGCGCACGGCCTGGTGTCCCCGGAATTCTTGCGGCACGCCGGCCAGGTTCGCCGAGGCGCGAATCGCGTCGCGCGGCTGCCGGCGAAGCGCCACCAGCTCGCACGGGAAACCGTCCGTCAGCTCGCTGGGAACCAAGGACGAGCCGGCGCCGCCGAAGCCCAGCGCGTGCTCGGCCAGCTCCTTGGCCTCCTCGCCGGTCAGCTCCCGGTCGCGCTTGTAGAGCGACGCCGCCAGTCCGCCGTCCAGCACTCGGTGGACCGCCTGACCGCAGCGACTCTCCAGCTTGCCGCCGCCGCCGTCTGCCAGCTCGATTCGCGTCCAGAGCACCGGTCCCCCCGGGCGCGAAGCGCCCTTGAAGAGCAAGATCCATCCGGGAGCGCCAGGCGAATCGAGCGAGACGGAGGCGGAGTCGGCGTATCTCTCCATATCGGCCTGGCCCCAGCGCTCCACCAGCTCCCCTACGAAGGGCGTCGAACGCCGGCAGAGCCCGCGGTGGACAACCAGGTAGAGCAGCGCCAGCAACAGGAATAGACCCAAGGCGCCGCCCGCGCCTCCGGCGGCGAACACGCCGAGGCCCAGGAGCGCCGCCCAGGTCCCGTGAGAGAAATCCAGGAAAAGCCGTCCCCAGAGCCAGAACGAGGCCGCCGCGCCCGCGAGCCACACCATCGCGGCGACGGCCATGCAGAGCCGGCCCAGTGAACGTTCGGCGGCCGTGAAGCGTCCTTGGGACAGAAGCTGCTCGTCGGAGAGCGCGGAGAGCCCATCGGGATCGGACATCCTGGGCATGCTAGCCTAGCGCGGGCTTCGACGGCAGTAGTCAAGGACGAGCCAAGAGAGAGGAACGAACATGCGGCTGTCGAAACAATTCACGAGGGTCGGACGGGCGGGAATCCTGACGATCGGACTGGCGGCGGGCTGCCTTGCGGGGCCGAGCTTCGCCCAAGACGGCGAGGAAGCGTCGCAAGTCCATGGCTACAACTTCATGTCGACGCCGGAGCTGATGGTTGTGCTCCGAGCGGCCGACAAGGACGCGTACGCGGCTTCCCAAGCCTTTCGCGCGCTCAGCCTGGCAGCCGATCCGGCGGCGGTCGAGCCGCTGGCCGCGCTCCTGGACGACAAGGGCTTCGCGCGCCATGCCCGCAGCGTGATCCGCACGCTCGGCAACATCGGCGACCCAAAGGCCGCCCACCTGGTGGCGAAGTTCATCGACTCGAAAGAGAAATCGACGGCATCGGCAGCACGGGGAGCCCTGTCCGAAATTCTGGGACCCGATGGCCAGACCAGCTTCCTGAAGGCTCTGGAAGCTCTTGCCGTTTTGAAAACGGGCCATTGCGATCAGCTCAGGCGTGAGCCTCCGGCCGAAAAGCTGGCCGCCGCTCTGAACGGGGCCGCGCCCGAAGTGTGCGCAGCCGTGGCGCGGTTCGTCACGCTCTTCTGCCCCGACCATGAGACAAACCCCATCCCCGGCGTCCCGCCGTTGCCGGAGACACTCGCGCGCAAGCTGGTTTTCCAGGCGCTGGGGAAGGACTCCGGCACGGCCGTGGCGCAGCTGGCGAGTCTGGAGGAGGCGGGCGTGGCCGGACTGGGCGAAGTCCTGTCGCGGGCCCCATCGCGCGAGGCGAGGCTCGCCGCCGCCCGCAGCCTTGCGACGCGGCCCTGGCAGCAGCGGATGGCCAACCGTGGCCAGGTCCGGCAAGCGCCCGACTACGTGCTCGCCCGCCTCCGGGCGCTCCTGGCCGGCCTCCAAGACTCGGACTCGGCCGTGCGAGCGGAGGCCGTCTCCGGCGCCCGGACGTTGATCGCCGCCGAGAAGGTCGAGTTGATGATGGTCCCCGGCCTTCAGCGGCGCCGCTACCTGAAAGGTCTCCAGGAGATAGTTGTTCCCCTCGATCGGGTCGACTCCGCTAAGGCGACCGGCACGGGGAGGGACCCGGGGCAGTAGGGCGGCGTTCGTACGAGTCTGTCCGTTCGTGGGGAGCCCTTCGACAGGCTCGAGGGCGAGCGGATCGTGAAGGACGCCCCGCCCGGGTGTCGAGTTCGAGGCTGCTCCGGTCCGAAGGCACTCGCTCTTGACGTAAACGAACGATTACTTTAAGCTGTTTTTGTGGGACACCGCCGCAGTCAGACACGCGCCCTATGGTGATTTTGGGCACGGGACTTGCGGCGAGCGACGTCGTGTCCGACGTCCGGGTCCCAGGACACGAGTAAGCAAATGGATACTCCGAAAGCAGCTGCCAGCAGAAACTCCGGTCACAGCCGCCGCGACGACATCCTGCTGTCGGCCAGGAGGCTCGTGTCGGACCTGGGAGTGAAGGGGATGACCGTCCGGGAGCTGGCGCGCGAAGTCGGCGTGACCGAAGGCGCTCTCTACAGGCACTTCCCCTCGAAAGAGGCGCTCGTCGAGGAGTTGTTTGCCGGCGAGGCGGCGAGGCTGCATGGCTGGCTGGCTCACAGCCTCCGGCAAGACGCCGGCGCCTGGGAACAGCTCGACTCCCTGGTCGAGGGTTTCATCGAGTACGGCATCCGGGAGACCGAGAGCTTTCGCCTGATCCTGGATCTCCATCAGACCGAAACGATGAAAGGAGGACAGCGTGTCCGCCTCCCCAGAGAGCAATTCCTGTCCGTGCTGACCCATCTCGAGCGGACGGAGCGTCTGAGGTTCAACCCGCCTCTGGCGACCGTCCTGATGATCGTGGGAATGATCAGCAGGCTCGGCGCAGGCGCCCGCACCGGCGTCGTGAAGTTGACGCGAGACGAGCAGGTCGCGATGGCGTGCAGAGTAGCGCGGGCCATCGTGCT
>JACQFU010000564.1 GCA_016199905.1 Candidatus Wallbacteria bacterium | reverse complement strand
GGTCAACTTGTGGCCTTTCAACAGGATCTTGATGGGCGTGCCTTTCAGGAGCTTGAAGGGCTTCTCGGCGGTGATGTCGCTCGCCTTCATCTTCTGTTCGCCGTTGTCGACGTGGGTCTTGTCGACCGGGAAGGCCTCGCCGTCGAGCAGGACGGGCTTGAGGCCGACCAGCAAGTCGAAGGCGAGGTTGTTCTCCAGGCACATCTCGGTGCCCCCCTTCACCTTCTTGAGGCTGTCGTGCTTGAACAGGGACCGGAGGATGAACTCGGGAATGAAGGCCATGGGCGCCTCTGGTGTCGGGGAACGGTCGGGCGGTCAGCGCCGCGGAGAGGCCCGCCGGTTGCCCGGCTTGCGGCTGCCGACCACGTGGTCGGTGATGGTCCAGGAGAGGAACCAGGCGCCGATGATGCCGCCGACAAGCAGCCCAACGGCGAGAACCGGATGGATCATGACGCGCCCCCGGAAGCCCACCGTTCCAAGAGGTAGCCGGCGAAGAAGACGGCGCTGCCGATGGCCAGAAGCGTCAGCTCCTTGCCCATCCCGTGCTCCTGGGACAGCCCCACCGCGAGCGCGAAGACAAGCAGGATCATCGCCGACAGCTCGAGCATCTTCCCCAACATGTAGAGGGTGTCTTTCAAGGCTTGTGGCTGCGTCGGATTGACTGAAAGTCGCGCGCAATTATACAATCGAGCGATCGCGAACTCCATGCTCACCGTCGAAGAGGCCCTCCAGACCGTGCTCGGCCACGCCGCAGCGCTGGCGCCGGTGGTCCTGCCCATCGCCGAGACGCTGGGGTGCGTGCTGGCCGAGCCGATCGTTGCGCCAGGCGACCTGCCCGCCTGGCCGAATAGCGCGATGGACGGTTACGCAGTGCAGGCCGCATCGACTGCAGGCGCCACGCGCCAGACGCCCGCGGCCCTGGAGGTCGTCGGACAGATCGGTGCGGGCCAGATGTTCCAGGGCACCGTCGGCGGGGGCCAGGCGCTCAAGATCATGACCGGCGCGCCCGTGCCCGACGGGGCCGACGCGATCGTCATCGTCGAGGAGACCGACGGCGCCGCCTCGGGACGGGTGGCCGTCTATCGCCCAGCCGCGCCCGGCGACCACATTCGCCCGCGCGGCGAGGAAGTCCGGGCCGGCGAGACGGTCCTCTCCCCGGGCCGGCCCATCCGCCCGGCCGAGATCGGCATGTTCGCCACGCTGGGGTACGCCCGAGTGCGCGTGCACGCCCGGCCCCGGGTGGCCGTGCTGGCGACCGGCGACGAGCTGGCCGGCCCCGGGGAGCCGCTTCGGCCCGGCCAGATCCGCAACTCCAACGGCTTCTCCCTCGCAGCGCAGGTTGCCTCGGCCGGCGCCGTCGCGGTGCCTCTGGGGGTGGCCCGGGACGACCGCGGCGAGTTGCTTCAAAAGATGCGACAAGGCCTTTTGGAGGCCCAGGTGTTGCTCACTTCCGGCGGGGTCTCGATGGGAGAGTTCGACTTCGTGGCCGGCATCATGCGCGAGCTGGAAGCGACGATCCACTTCGACCGCGTCGCGATGGCGCCGGGCAAGCCGACCACGTTCGCCACGGCCGGCGATCGGCTGCTCTTCGGCCTGCCGGGCAATCCGGTCAGCACGATGGTGTCTTTCGAGCTGTTCGTGCGCCCGGCCCTGCGGAAGATGGCCGGCGCAGCGCGCCTGTTCCGGCCTCGCATCGAGGCGGCACTCTCCACGGACTTCAAGAAGAGGCCGGGCCGCCGCACCTACGTCCGCTGCCTGGTCACGGCCGGCCCCGGAGGCTACTCGCTCACGCCCACGGGCACCCAGAGCAGCGGTGTGCTGCGGTCGATGGCACTGGCCAACGCCCTGGCCATCGTCGAGGCCCCTGTGGAGCGTCTTCCCGCCGGCAGCCGCCTTCCCGTCATCCTGCTCGACTTCCCCGAGGACGCCGTCGTCCCCGAGGCGTGAGGCATCCGCTGAATGGCCGACAAGACCCGCACCGTCCCCGAGACCGACTCGCTGCTGGGCCGCATGGGCAAGGAGCGCTTCGTTCTGGGTTTCGTCTCCGACCATCTTCGCGGCCTGCCTCTCACGGCGCGCAACGCCGCCCGGGAACTGGGCACGGCCGTCGATCGCGTGGGTGTGAGCTGCACGGACGTCTCGACGGCGCTGGCGGAGAGCTTCTCGCGGCTCAAGCAGTTCCAGGAGCAGTCCGAGAAGCTGGGCGAATCCTCCGAGAGCACCTTCAAGCGGCTCGAGGAAGTGGCCGAATCGCTGAAACGCGCGCTGGCGGACGCGGCCGATCTGATCCGCGCGGTGAGCCACTTCCAGACGGCGGGGGCTGAGACGGAGACTCGCACGGCGGGCCTGGAAGAGGCATCCAAGAGCGTGCGCCGGGAAGTGGCAAGGCTGGTGGAGCTGGCGGAGCAAATCAATCTTTTGGCCCTCAACAGCGTCATCGAGGCAGACCACACGGGCCGCGAGGGGCGCCCGTTCGCGGTGCTGGCGCAGGAGATCCGTGCCATCGCCTCCAAGACCGCCGACGAAGCCAACGAGGTCCAGCGGATCGTCGAGAAGATCGAGCACGACGTCCTCGAGGCCACGGGCCGCGTCGACAGCAACGAACAGCGCTACCGCGAAGGGGCGGTCAAGGCCGGCGAGCTTTCGCCCGACCTGGCGGCGTTGGAGAAGAGCCTGGAGCAGCTGCGCGACGGGCAGGAGGATTTCCGCCGCCAGTACCGCGGGATGGCCGACCACTTGGCCGACATCCGCACGCGCTACGAACAGATGACAGCCGTGACGGAACGGGTCGTTCTCACCGCGGAGGGCATCGGCTCGGCGATGAGCGAGGAGCAAGAGGCCCTCGCGCGGGTCGCCGACAGCGTGGACAACGTGCTGACCACCGCCGAGAGCAAGCGTGACGCCCGCGCCGCCGAGCAAGCCGTCGACGCCGTTCGCAGCGGCTTGAATGCCACCGGCGCGCTCCTGGCCCGCTGCTTCCAGAGCGAGCGCGAACTGTCGAGCGGCCTCGACAACGCCGAGCGGCTGGCCAGCGACCAGACCTCCTCCGGGTCGCTCGCGGAGCGCAAGGCCGAGCGCCTCGAGGTGCTGGCCAGTTCGCTGGCCGACCGCGCCGAGTTCATCCGCGGCCGCGGGCAAGACCTGCTGGCCAACTGGGAGACCCGCGTACTCGCGCAGGTGCTTGCCCTCATCGGGCACATCGACTTGACGGCAACCAAGACCCACGAGGCCGTCGAGGCGATGGGCGCCCTGGAATCGCGCATCCGGCAGATCGACCTGGTCGCCGCCTCGATCGCGCGATTGACTCTCAAAATCGACATGCTCGCTCTCACCGGCAGCATCGAAGCCAGCAAGGCCGGCATCCAGGGCGGCGGGTTCGGAGCCGTTTCTTCCCAGGTGCGCCAGCTGGCCGGCGAATCCGGCGAAGTCGCCGACCGCATCCAGCTCCAGAGCTTCCACCTGCAATCGGCGCTCTCCGTCATCCGGCGCAGCTTCCTGGAGGCCGAGGGCGTCGCGAGAACCGAGCACGCCCGGTCCAACCGTGCGCGCAAGAACCTCGAGGCGCTCGAGGAGTCGCTGCGCGGACTGGGCGCCACACTCGAGGCCGTCTTCCAATCCACCTCGGGCACCGCCTCGCAGGCGGCCCTCGTGCTCAAGGACGCGGGCATCCTGGTGCG
>JACQFU010000573.1 GCA_016199905.1 Candidatus Wallbacteria bacterium | reverse complement strand
CATCTTTCTGTTGAAACCAGGGTTTCTCCAGACGCGCAAGCTTTTCCGCAAGCAGTTCACCATCACCTCCAACTCCAAGCTGCCCAAGAACCCGGAGAAACTCAGGGAGCTGCTGGGCAAGGTCGTCATCCGCCACCGGCGCAGCGAGACATCTATCCCGTTCACCCAGCGAAATGTCCACCTGATCCCGGTCGACTTCGGCAAGCAAGAGCTGCTCACCTACACGTACCTCAACCAGTTCATCAGCTCCAGCTACGGCAGCGTCAGCCATTTCGAGAAGGGCATCAACCGCCTCACGCTGATCCTTCTGGAGCGAATGGTGACATCGAGTCCACATGCGCTGATCAGCACGCTGGAGCGGATACTCGTCAATCCCTCGCTGCCGCCCGGATTCGCCGAGCAGCTCGCCACTCTGAAGAAGATGGCCCTGAAGATCAAGACCGTGGCGAAGGTGAAGAAAGCCATCGACATCGTCACGGGAGTGAAAGACAAGATCATCCTGTTCACCCAGTTCCGCGAGACGCAGGAGCACCTCAAGCGCGTCATGGACGAGCGCGGCATCGACAACATCCTCTTCTACGGCGGACTCACGCCGCGGCAGAAGGACGAGATCATTCACAAGTTCTCCAAGGACGTGCGAGTCCTCATCAGCACCGACTCGGGCGCCGAGGGCCGCAATCTCCAGTTCTGCCGCAACCTGATCAACTTCGACCTGCCGTGGAACCCGATGAAAGTGGAGCAGCGGATCGGCCGCGTCCACCGCTTGGGCCAGCAACGCGACGTCGATATCTTCAACATCTTCTATCGAGACAGCATCGAGGAGTACGTCGTGGAGCTGCTGATGCACAAGATCCGGCTCTTCAAGCTGGTCGTCGGCGAGCTGGACATCATCCTGGGTCTCACCAAGCAGAGCATCGACCTCGAAGAGAAGATCATGGATATCGTGGTGGCCTCCAAGTCCAAGCGCGAGATGAAGTACAACTTCGAAAAGCTGGGCCGGCACTTCTCCCGAGCGTTGCGGGACTACGATCGCGTCAAGAAGGCCCAGGATGCCCTCTACTGATCCCCGACAAGCCCTGCGCGACTTCCTGGAGAGGTTTTGCTCCACCCACGGCACCGAGTTGGTGTCCATCACCGACGACATCCTCGGCTTCACCGTGCCGCCGAGCGTTCAGGATCTGCTGCCGTCGCGCAAACAGGTCGAGTTCCCGCTCATCCTTTCGCAGGCCGTCGATCCAGCGGCCGAGGAGTCGAGCTGTCGCGATCTGTCGAAGCTGGTGGAGCACAGCCTGGCCGACGGCCACTTCTGCCACGTCACCTGTGAGCCTCGCATCGGTCTGGAAGCTGCTGCGCTGGCCGCGAGCCGGGCCAAGCCAAACGGGTCCGGAGAAGAACCGCGCGTGGTCTACCGGTCGCTGGCGCTCATCAACTTCAGGATGGTCTACAGGCACCTGCAGGACGAGGTGTCGCATCCCGCCTTCGTTTTCGAGCTTGCCGGCGGGATTCCCGCGCAGGAGGCCGCGTCTCTGCTGACGTACTCTCAGCCCTGGGAGGCGATGCCGCTAGCGCCCGAGCCCACCGAGCGGCTCAAGCTCGTGGAAATGCACGACAGGGCCGTGCGCGAGCTGGAGAGCCACGCCAACCGGCGCCTCGAGGAGATTCGCCAGTGGCTCGACCAGCAAGACCGCGCGCGACGCGAGGTGATGGAGAGTTACTTCGACGAGCTGGCAAAGGAGCTGGAGGAGGAGCGCCGCTCCGTCTATTACCACCTGTACTTCTTCGAAAAGGAGCAGGAGATAGAGGAGAAGATCAAGCGCATCCAGGACGAACGCTCCCACCGCAAGGGCCCGCCGTCTCCGCCGGTGCGCCCCAGCTGCTCGGTCGAGCTCGTCAACATCGGACTGTTTCGGGTGCCATTCGCGGCCGTGGGGACGGGGAGCCGCGCGGTGGAGATCGACCTGCTGGAGGGAAAGGTTTCCAGAGTGGGTGACCGCTACCAGGCGCTGGTCTAGAATGGGGCCCGCGACCCGGTCGGCTGAAGAACTGGAAGTGGGCCCGTGTACCGCAACATCCTGGTAGGGATCATTCTTGGACTGACGGTCCTGTTGCTCATACTCGTCTTCCTGCTGGGCAACCAGTGGTACTACGAGGGGCAGGGCGACGAGCAGTTCAATGCGGCCAAGTACGACGACGCCGCGGTGAGCTTCATCAAGTCCTACAAGGAGGCCCGGTTCCTGGGGCAGGGGCGGCTGCTCTACAAGATCGCGCTGGCCTATCAGAACAACCGCGACGGCGAGCGGGCAATGGACTACTACATGGAGCTGGTGCGGCTCTACCCGGACTCGACCTACAGCCGGCTGGCGGCGAGCCAGGTGGAGCGGCTGCTGCCCGGCCTGGTCGACGTCGGACCTGGCAAGACGCTTACCTACGCGACCAGCGGCATCGAGGCGGCGCACCAAAAGTTCGTACGGGCCTACCAGAACCTGACGCGGCTGATGCTGGTGAACCGGGCGGGCGTGACGCCGGAGCTGGAAGCTGCCTACCAGGCTTACCGGATCTTCCACGAGGAGTACAAGCGGCAGATCGCGGTCGCCCTGGAGAAGTTCAAGGCCGAGCACCCGGATTTCGTGTGGCCTCCGCCCGGAACGGAGACGGGGCCGGATCCGGTGTCGATGGCGGCTTCGGCGCCCTCGACGCGCGCGGCGCCGCAGCCGGCCAAGGGGCGCGCCGAGCCGGAGTTCAAGCTGAACATTCCCGTGCCGGGCAGGCGCGAGTCGCGCCCGACGGAGGTCGAGCGCGAGCTGAGCGGCCCTCGTCCGCAGGCGCCGGAGGGGGCTCCTTCTCCGTGACGGAGATCGAACTCGAACCGATCGTTGCCCTGCTGGATTCGGCCGACGAGCGGTTGCGTTTGCAGGGGGCGCGGAGGTTGGCGGGGGTCGGCACGCCGGAGGCGGTCCAGCTCTTGCGGGCCCGGGGGCTCTCGGACACCAGTCCTGCGGTGCGTCACTTCGTCAGGAAGGCCCTGAGGGTCCTGGACATCGATCCATCCGACGAGGGGGCGGACACGGCGCAGCCGCCCGCGGCGCGCGCCCCTGGCGGAAACCCGACAGGCGCGCTTGTCGGGCTCGGACAATCGGGGCTCACGACGGCGCCGACGCAGAGCCGCCCCACCGGTGGGCTGTCGCTGCCCGAACTGGAGGGAACGGCTCCGGAGGGTCCTTTGGACCCACCGGATACACCGGCTCTGACGATCAAAGAGGCCGAGCGGCTGCAACGAGCGGCCGCCAGCATCCTTCGTCCTTGCGTCCAGCTGCTCATCGAGAACCTGGAGCACCAGGACGTGTCGGTCGCGGGCGAATCGGCCACCGCGCTCGGCAAGCTGCGCGCGCGGGAGGCGACCGACCGGCTGATCGACATCCTGCGGGCCGGTTCTTCCGACGAGAGCGTGCCGCTGGCGCTTGGCGAGATGGGAGACCCCAAGGCCCTGGCGTCGCTCATCCGAATTTTCCGCGAAGACCCGCGGCCCAACTTCAAGCAGGCCATCGTCACGGCAGTAGCCAAGATCCGCGCGCCCGCAGCCGAGGACTTCCTGCGTAGCGCGCTGGAGAGTCCCGATCCGGCGCTGCAGACTGCCGTCGTGCGCGTCATGGGGGAGACGCAGAACCCGGCCTGGGCCGAGTTCCTCCTGGATCGCATCGGGAAGATGGACGAGTACCTGGAGATGACCATGATCCACGCTCTCGGCAGGCTGGCGCCCGGCCACCCGCGGGTGATCGTGCGCTTCAGCGCGATTCTCAAGACCGAGGCCAATCCCCGAAAGCTGGCCAGCCTCGTGATGGCGCTGGCGCGCACGCGGGACGCCCGCCTCGTGGACACACTGGAGCCTTTCACTGCGCATCGCGACCGCCGGGTCCGTGCCAATGCCGTCGAGGCAGTCTCGGCGCTCGACGCCGGCGCCCCCGTCAAGCTGCGCATCCTGAGGCCGCTGTTGACCGACCCGGACAACCGCGTGCGAGCCAACGCCTGCATCAGTCTCGGCCGCCTCGGAGACAGACGCGCGCTCGACACTCTGGTGACCATGCTCGGCGACGCCAACAAGTGGCATCGCGCCAGCGCCTGCTACGCCATCGGCGTGCTGCGACCACCGGACGGCGCCGGCTTTCTGATCAAGGGTCTCCGCGATCTCGATCCCGCCGTCCGCGTCAACGCCGCCAAGGCGCTCCGCGAGCTGGCGGACCCGGCTGCCGCGCAGACGCTCATCAGCGCCATCAACGACCGCAACCTCTGGGTGCGTCTCTACGCCATCGAGTCCCTCGGCAACATGCAGGTCAAGTCGGCCAATCCCCGGCTGCGCGCCTGCATCAAGCAGGAAGCCAATCATCAGGTGGTCGCCACGGCGCTTCTGGCCGTGGCTCGCACCGGCAGCGGCGACGAGAGCACCCGGATCGTCGTCGACTTCCTCAAACACGACGACTCGCGCGTGCGGGCCAACGCCATCGAAGCCCTGGAGTACATCTTTACCCGGCAAAGCGTGTCCCACATCGCCTCCTGCTTGCGCGATCCGGACCATCGGGTGCGCGCCAACGCCGTGAAGGCGATCTGGAAGTTCGGAGAGCTGCGCGTCGTGACGACGCTTCACGGGATGCTCTCCAGCGCCCGCCCCGAGGAGCGCAGGAGCGGCGCCTACGCGCTGGGCGAGATCGGCGCCGTCATGGCCGGCATCCTCACTCTTGCAAACTCCGGCCGCCTCGTGAAGAGTTTGCAGGAGCACAGCGCCTACGCCGCTGCCGCTGCCTCCGCGAGCGTCCAGTGACCGATCGCCAAAACTCGAGGCCCCTCCATGGACATCACCGCAATCTATCCTGGCAGCTTCGACCCCGCAACGCTTGGCCACCTCGACATCATCGGGCGGGCCTCGAAGCTTTTCGAGCGGGTCGTCGTGTCGATCTCCGAGAGCTCGAACACTAAGCGGTTCGCGTTCTCCGAAGAACAGCGGCTGGCGATGCTGGGCAAGATCATCAAGCCGTTTCCCAACGTGAGCGTGGCAACCTTCGGCGGCTTGTTGACGGCGTTCGCCCGAAGCCGAGGTTCTGCCGTTCTGGTGCGCGGCCTGCGCGCTATCAGCGACTTCGAGTATGAATTCCAGATGGCCTCGATGAATCGCTATCTGGCAAAGGAGATCGAGACCGTCTTCATGATGACCTCGCCCAAGTACCACTACTTGTCCTCGAGCATCGTCAAGGAGATCGCGAGACTGCAGGGCGACATCACCGGGCTGGTACCGCCGGAGCTGGTGGAAGACGTCCAGGCCCAATTTCAGCTCTGACGGCCTTTCTTCATGGCGGGTCTAGCCCTTACACTGTCCGGGCGACAACGCCTCGAGCTGCCGCAGCTACCGGGGCGCCGCCGAGAGGGCGGGCGCCGGTTGCGGAAGGGATTCGAAGGGAGAAGATGATGAAACGTCAGTCGATCATGATTGGGGTATTCGGCCTGGCTTTTGCTTGGAACACCACGCACGCCGGAGGCCCGGCGGCGACCGTAAAGATCAAGGGAATCGTGAAGACTGAAACAGACCAGGCTGCGCCTAATGGATTCACGGTAAAGGCAAGACGCAAGGGCGCGGACGTGAGCGGGGCGGCGAGTCCCGAACGGAGCACCGGAGAGTTCACGTTGACGATTTCGGGCATCTCGGTTGGCGAGGAGATCGGACTGGTCGTCGACGACCCGATGGCCAAGGCCGTCGCATTCCAAAAGGGGATATCGGGAACGCTGAAGCTCGACGACAAGGCCATCGCGAGTGGTCTGATCGATGCGGGCGTTCTGCGGGTGGATCTGGGGCCGCAAGAGCCGGTCGAGGCCTTCGCCTTCGGAGGGCGGGTCAACGATGCGGCCGGAAAGCCGCTGCCGGCCGGTTTTGTGATGCACGTCAGCACGGAGCGGGGCGAACGCAAGACCAGCGAGGATATCCAGGACGGCAAGTTCGCGTTGATCTTCATCGACCTCCAGGGGGAGTTCCCGCGCATCAACGAGGGCGATCGCTTCAAGTTCTCGGTGAAGGACAAGAACGGCAAGGAATACTCCGTGGAGCCCGCCGCCTACAAGCTCACCCGCACCGACATCGCCAATTCCTCGATTTCCACTCTCGAGTTCAGAGTGAAGCTGTGAGAAGCCTGGGGCGCCGGCTCTGTCAATACTGAAAAGAGTTTTTGAATCATGACACTTGCGATATCGACTCACCGGAGGTTTGACATGAGGATTCATCTACGCGGGAGTGCAGCGATCGCGACCTTGCTGATTGCGGTCGTTGCTTTGATGGGGGCTTCGAGCGTTTT
>JACQFU010000601.1 GCA_016199905.1 Candidatus Wallbacteria bacterium | reverse complement strand
GGGCGGCTGGTGCGGGCGGCGCGTTCCAGCCCGACTTCGACCGGCACGTCCAGCAGGAGCGTCAGATCGGGCGCCAGGCCGCGCGTCGCGAAGTCGTTCAACTGCCGGATCAGCGTGGCGTCCAGGCCGCGTCCGGCGCCCTGGTAGGCGACGCTGGAGTCGACGAATCGGTCGCAGATGACGGTGATTCCGCTCTCCAGACTGGGCCTGATCAGGTTCGACACGTGGTCGGCCCGAGCGGCCAGCATCAGCATCAGCTCGGCCTCGGGCGCCAGGTCCTTGGTGTTTCTGGAGAGCAGGATTTTCCGCAACTGGTCGGCCAGCTTGGTGCCGCCGGGCTCGCGGGTGATCTGGCAGCGGACGCCCTTGGCGCCCAGAGCGCGGGCCAGCCGGGCGACCTGGGTGCTCTTGCCGCCGCCCTCGGGTCCTTCGAAGGTGAGAAAAGGTGCACGCATGGGGATCACACGAGTCTGGAGAGCTCTGCCTGCGCTTCGGAGGCATGCTTTGCCCCCGCCAGGCATTCGAGGACTCTCAGGTAATGGTGCTGAGCGGCCTGGGGTTGGCCCAGTCGCCGATAGTGCCGGGCCAGCGCCAGGTGCGCGGCCGAGAGTTCCGGAGACAAGACGGTGGCGCAGGTCAGCTCGCGCAACCCCGTCTCGGTTTCCTGCGGGTCGGTGCTGTCGATGAACGCAAGGCCTGCCTCCAGATGCAGCAAGGGCTCGGCGGAATGGCGGCGCAGTGCCTTGAAGCCCAGCGCGCCCAGTCGCACGCGGTCGGGCTTGACCTCGGCGCCGGGTGGCCCGGAGGCGTTCTTCATCAGGCCCCACCAGGGCCACGCCGACGAGGTGTCGAGCCCCGCGGCCTTGCCGAAGGCGATGTCGCTCTTTCGGGCGCATTCGAACCACTCGGCCGCGCCGCTCAGGTACCTCAGCGCCAGCCCCAGGTCGAGGAAGCCGAGGAACCCCTCCGGCTCCTCGGAGACGGAGCGCTGCAGTCGGCGCAGCTCCTTGCGCAGCACGGTTCGGCAGTCGGGTCCATCCGCGGCAGTCCTGCGCCAGAGCCTCATCTTCAGCGCCCGCACGTAGCCGTTGGCGACGTGGGCCTCGGTCAACCCGGAGGCGCGGCCGAAGTCGTCAGTCAATAGACTCGATTGCTCCAGTAGAGCCTCCAGGTAGGAAACGACGTTCGCCGGATCGCCGGAGGCCGAATCGGCCAGCCTCTGAGCGATGTCCAGCCTCTCCCTGCCGCCGCCTTCCAGCAGCGCCAGCTCGTGCAGCCCTCGCAACTTCCAGGCCGTCACCTGATGGCTGGAATGTTCGCCCACCTGCTCCAGGTTCTCGTGGGCGAGCTGCCTCCATTGACTCCCCTTCGTCACGTGGCGGCCGACGCTGAGGTGAAAGTGTCCCAGCTCCAGCCGCGCGAGATCGGGGTCCTTGGCGCGGCCCAGGTTCTCTTCGTAGGCGCCGAGCAACGCCGGGTAGCGATCCGGGGTTACGCCCTGGTCGAGGAACCGGTGACCGAGCGAGCGGATCACGTAGATGCGCGACGTCACGTCTGAGGCGTCCAGACCGACGGCCTGCTCGAAGAGCCGGAAGGCAATCTCATAGGCGCCCATCTGGTAATGGAAGAGCGCGGCGCGCCGGTGAAGCACGGCGTCGTCGGGCGTCAGCCGCTGCAGGCTGTCCAGCACGCGCGAGGCGTCGCGGAACTGGCCCAGCGACACGAACACGTCGAGCATGTCCCGCAGCCAGCTCACATTGTCCGGCACCAGTTGCAGCACCTGCCGGTAGATGGAGAGCGCCTGCTGGTAGTCGCCTCGATCGGCGGCTTCGCGTCCCCTGCTGTACAGCTCGAAGGCCTTGCGGACCGTCTTGTGCCCGGCGATCAGCTCGGTGTCGAGTTTGGCGTCGGGACAATTCGGGTCGAGCTCGCGGGCCCGCTGGAAGTCCAGGACTGCCTCGTTGTAATTGCCCGCCTCGATCTGCAGACGCGCTCGCCTGCAGAAGAGCTTCTCGTCGGCCGGCGCCAGAGCCAGGGCCTTGGTGACCGCCTCGATCGCCTCGGGCAACATCTCGAAGCGTTCGTAGACCTCCGCGACGCGTTCGTAACTCGCCGGATCGGCGGCGAACCGCTCGCAGCGCAGAAGCGCGTGACGAATCGCCTTGTCCTTGGCGCCAAGCTGCTCGTAGACGCGGGACAGCTCGGCGTAGATCTCCACGCCGTCCGGCGCCATCTCCAAGGCTCGCGTCAGCTCCTTCTCCGCCAGCTCGAACTCACCTTGCAGGCAGTAGAGATGGCCCATCTCGAAGCACCCGCGGTGATCGAGCGGGAAGATCTTCTGGAACTGGAGCAGATCGGCCAGGGCTTGCGGCGTCTTTCCGGCCGCCTGGTGCAGCCGTGCCAGCAGCAGATAGGCGTCGGGCGTGCGAGGCCACTTCGCTATCACTTCTTCCAGCAGCTCCAGCGCCTGGGGCAGGGCCTTGCCGTCGAGGAAGATCGACGCTAGCGCCAGCTTCGACGGGAGTTGCTCCGGTTGCATCCGCAGAGCCGTCTGCAGGCAGAGGATTGCCTTGTCCGGAACGCCCAACGCCCGATAGCAAAGCCCCATCTCGTGAGGGACGAGGGCGTTGCCCGACTCCAGCTCTCGGAGGGTCTGCAAGTGCTTGAGCGACCTGGGATGATCGCCTTGCTTCCGCGTCATCCGCGTCAGGTGCCAGTGGGCCTCCACGTGCCCGGGGTCCAGCGAAATCACCTTGCGGAAGCACCGCAGCGCCTCGTCGTCGCCGCCCTCTTGCTCCAGCAGACACCCGAGCTGGTAGTGAGCGCGCGGGTCTTCGGGGTCGATCTGGAGGATCTGCCGGTAGGACTGTTTGGCCTCGACGAGCTTGCCCTCGCGCTGGTGAATCCATCCGATGAGGAAGTGGGTCTCCACGCGGCGAGGCTGCAGGGCGCGCGCCACGCGCAGCGACGAAAAGGCGCGCGAAATCCGATCGTGCTTGATCAGGAACCGCGCCAGCTCCAGATGGCTGGTGGGATCGCTGTACTCCTGGCGCACCCGCCTCAACAGCGCCCGGTAGCCTGTCAGGAAGCTCGTCCGGTCCTGGGGGGCATCGGCTGACGCGACGTCGATCTTCTTCATCCGGAACCGACGAAGGGTAACACGCTCTTTCCGATGCCGTCAAAGATGCTCGGGCGTCGCTCCCCGATTGGGCTCCCCGGCGAGGTGCCCTCGGCGACTGTGTGGTTCGGCGATCGACCCCTGAGTTCGTGTTCCCGCGACTCGACTGTGATATGACTGCGGCCATGATTCGACGCGTGCTCTTGACCAACGATGACGGGATCGACGCGCCCGGGCTCGCCAGCCTGGCAATGATGCTCGGGGGCGCCTACGAGGTGTACGTTCTGGCGCCCGACCAGGAGCGCAGCGGTGTCGGCCACGGCTTCACCCTCTTTTCGCCGCTGCGGTGCGACGATGCGACCGCGCGGTTCGCGCCCGACCTGGTGCGCCGGGCCTGGAAAGCCAACGGCACGCCCGTCGATTGCGTCAAGCTCGCGGTTCTGCTCATGATGAAAGAGACGCCGCCGGACCTGATCGTCAGCGGCATCAACCGCGGCGCCAACATGGCCATCGATACTCTCTATTCGGGCACTGTCTCGGCGGCCATGGAGGCCATGATCATGGGCTTCCCCTCCATTGCCTGTTCGCTGGCGACTCACTTCGAAGGCACGGCAACGCACACGCACTTCACCGGCGCTGCCGAGTTCCTGCTGGAGTACATTCAGGCGCACGAGGCGCAGATCCAGGCGATGAAGGGCTTCTGCCTGAACATCAACGTCCCGGGCGTGCCCCGCGCCGAGTTGAAGGGCGCGCGTTACACCCGGCTGGGAAAGTGCTGGTACGAGGACCGCTTTCAAGTCCACAAGGACCCGAGCGGCCGCCCCTACTACTGGATCGAGGGCTCGCTGAACGTCGACGAGCAGTTCGTCGACAGCGATGTCGT
>JACQFU010000600.1 GCA_016199905.1 Candidatus Wallbacteria bacterium | reverse complement strand
CGGGGGCACGCGCTACCCCCTCGCGATCGGGCCCGGCCGCATCTTCAGGCCGCTGGCTACGCCGGGAGCCAGCCCGTAGCGGCCCGAGTGCTGTTCGGTGGCGATCCACTCCCGCCGGGAACCCGCCCGGCGCAACTCGCGGCGCACCCGGCCGATTAGGCTGTGGATGCTTCCCTGGTGCAACTCGGCGTTGTACCGGTTTCCCCAGACGGCTTCGTAGATCTCCTTTTTTTCGAGGAGCCGTCCCTCCTCTCGCGCCAGCGCGGCCAGCAACCCCAAAGGCTTCGCCTTGCCGGCGAGGCTGAGCCAGCCCGCGTCTGCCAGGTAGAGCCTCTCGTTGTCGAAGTCGACTGCGAGGTCGAATCGTTCGAGATGGCGGTCCAGGTCCGCGGCTTCGCGGACGATCCCCGGAGCTCCACCGACCAGCACATAAGTCGACGCGCCCGCGGGTTTGGTGAATCCCAGCAGCTCCATCCAGCGGGCGGTTCCGGGGCAATGGCCACGGCGCCCCTCCTCGATGCGAAGCGCCTCCGTGACGCGGCCCTGTTCTCGGAGGAGCAACTCCAGCGCGTGGAGGCAAGCCATCGAGACGAAGTCCGAACCGGCCGGGACTGCGGCGGTCTCCAAAGCACCGGTGGCGCGTTCAGGCTGGGCGCCAGCCCGCCAGGCTGCCGCGCGCAGCAGCACCGCCTCGCGAGTTGCTGTCGCGGACAAGCCCAAACCGGGCAACCGATCCAGGGCCGCCAAGGCGGCTACGGGATCGTGCCTCATCAGCGCCGACCACGCGCTGGCCAACTGCCAGGCCCCCTTCGTTGCGAGCTGAGTCGGGTCCGAGGCGATCGCGTCAGCGGCGCGGGCCAGGGCCTGCTCCGCGGCGGCGGGCTCATCCAGGGCCGCCAGCGCCCGGGCGATCAGACAATCGAGGATCGCCGCACGCCCGGATCGGCAGGGTAGCGAGTCGGAGGCGACTCGCACGGGGAGGCTCGCGCCGGGTCCGGGAACTTCCGGCAGAACGGCTATCCGCCGGGCTCGTTCCCAGTCAGCCAGTCCGAGCGCGGCCAGCGACGCCGACTCGACGGCGCGATGCATCAGCCGCGCGTCTTCGAACACACAGTTGAGCTCGAGGATTCGCTCGAAGCTCTCAATCGCTCGCGCGCAGTCGCCCCTTCTCAAGAGAAGCTCTCCGATGGCCACGTCTGCGCCGGCGACGCCAGGCTGGTACGAGATGCGCGAGGCGAGGTCCCGGGCCTCGCGCGCCAGATGGAGCGCACGCTCCAGCGAGGCCTCGGTCCCGAACGCGCTGGCCGGTTCCCCGCCCTGGCGCGGAGCGGGAACGACGCGGCCGTAGCTGTCGGGAGCCGGGGCGTGGCGGGTGCTCGCCGAGGCGCGACTCTCCGTCTCCGGATACCGGGCCTCGATGGACGAGAGCAGCAGCAGCGCGTCGACAGTCGTGAGCTTGGAGCCCATCCGGCGAGCCCGAGCCAGCGCGTTGTCAGCGGCCGTCCTGGCACCTTCGAAGTTGCCGGCGGCCTCGAGAGCCTCGCCCAGCGCGACGAGCGCCTCCGCCTCTTCGGCTGCATCTTGTCCGTCCCTGGCCAGCTCCAGCGCGCGTCGCGCCAGCGCCGTGCCTTCGAGGAACCGGCCCGCGCGGGTGCGCAGATGGGCCATCCCCTTCACGGCCGCGGCGCGGATCCCGTGGGCGACGGTGTCGCCCAGCCGGACGAGCTGTCCGAAGGCCTCCTCGCATTCGGTCACACGCCCTCGCAGCATCTCAACCTGGACCAGGTTGGCCAGGGCCGTCGCCGTGCCCGTCTCGAATCCGTTTTGCGTGCGCAGCCGGATGGCTTCGCGGCACAGAGCGGCCGCACGCGATAGCTCCCCGGCGGCGCACGCCAAGACGGACTCGCCCAGGAGTGCCGTGGCATAGGCGGAGGGATGGCGCGTGGGATCGAGGAAGGCCTTCCGCCGGGTCAAGTACTCGGCCGCACCCGTGGCGTCGCCCTCACGGAAGCGGACCCCTGCGAGCCCTCCCAGGGCTGCGACTGCCGGGTGGTCCGGATCCCGATCGGTTTGACTCAGGTTCCCGGGCGCGGCAGCCGCCGCACAGGTTTCGAGGTCTTCCAGCGCGCGTTCGTAATCCCCCTGTCTGTAAAGCAGGTCGGCCCTGGTCTTGAGGACTTCGATGGGGCGGGTGGGTCCGCTTGCCAGCCGGCCGAGCAGATCCAGAGCCGCGTCGCCCTCGCCGACCGCATGGCGTGCCCGGGCCAGAGCCAGCTCTGCCCGTTGGCGGAGCCGGGCATCGGAAGGGGGAACTTCGAGGAGCGTGCAGAGGACTTCGCCGGCTTCGTGAGATTGCCCTTGATGGAGGAGCATCTCGCCTCGAAGGCAGCGCAGCGAGTCGCTCGCAAGTCCGGCGTCCGTGCAGATCTGCAGGCCGCGGCCGACCTGCACTCTCAGCCCCCACTGCAGCAGCTTGGCGCCCAGACACTCCAAGAACCGCTTCAGCTCTGTCGCCAGCTCGGCCTGGCTCAAGAGGCGCAGCGCCTCTCGGGCGACTTCGAACTCCATGCTGTCGCGAGCGGTCCGCCCGAGGATCGCTGCCAGCGAGGAGGAGGCGGCAGACAACTCCGGACCGCCGGCAAGCGCGGCGCGCAGCGGCGCGGCCAGGGCCAGTCCTCGGGCTCCGGGCAACAGGGCGTGTGCGCGAAGCGCCCGGCCAATGCTGGCTGGGGCCGCGGGCGAGAGCATCTCCAGCCACTCCCTTCGAAGGGGAATGGAGGCGGCAGCGCACGCGCGCAGCAGTTCGAGCGTCTGGTCGTCCAGGCCCTCCGGCAGCGCGTCGAGCGCCATTGCCCGAGCCACGGCCGCCGCGCCGCGGGAGGCCACGAGAGCGGCGCCGAGCAACGAGCCCGGATGGCCACCCAGACTCGAAAGGTCCAGGGAGTCCAGTAAGTCGGCCTGGCCGGCGCCGGCGCCGCCTCCGGTCGCCATCGAGCACCCGAGCGCTTCGGAGGCGCTGCGATACAGGGCGGCCGCGTCTGCCGCTCCGAGACCGTCCAGGACCACGAGGCTGAGCCCCAGGTCGGGCGCCATCAGGCGCGTCCGAGAGGCGGCCAGGACCGGTCGCGCCGGCCGGGCCAGCCGGGTCAACAGGGCGAGCGCACTCTCGCCGCCGAGCAGGTCGAGCCCGTCTACCACCAGCAGCTCCTGGCCGCCGGCCGCCGCGGGAGGCAGCTCGGCAAGCGGATCGAGCCACGTCACGGGACCGCGCTGCCATCGGGCCGCGGCCTCTTGGAGCAGTCGCGTCTTTCCCGAGCCCGGCAATCCTCCCACGAACGCGATCCGCGAAAGGTCGAGCGTTTCGGCGATGCGTCGCAGTTCGCCGGTTCGGCCGACGAGGGGCAGGCGCGGGATGGGGAGGACCGTCCGGACGCGGGGAGCGACCGGTGGGGCCGAGTCCGGCGCGAGCTGGGCGGTCGCTGCGGCACACTCGTGGGCGCGTTGTGGCCGATTGGCGGTCCGTCTTGCCGACCGGGCGTCCGAGGCCGAGGCTCTTCGCCGCGGGGCCGTTGGGGCGCCGCTGGTTCCTGAAGGGGATTCTTCCTCGAACGTGCCCTCTGTCCGGGCGCTCACCTCTCGCGTTGTCGGCTGCCGAACCATCGTTCCACCTCCCGGCGCCTGGGCGCCGTCCGTGTGAGCGGCGCGTTGCCGCCGGAATCGTCGGGGAATTATGGATGCCACGAGAATGGGCGTCAATGCAGGCGGAATTGTATAAATGCGTCACAGACTCGGAGGAGTAAGTGAGTCTGGTGACCGGCGGCGGGCGTGCGGAAGCCCTCAATCCCGAGTCGAGGGCCGATTGGTGGACCCCGCGATTGGTTCCCAGGGTTGGCCAGTCCCCGTTCGCCTGAGCCTGTCGAAGGGCTCACACGAACGGAAAGAAGCGTCAGGACCGCCTCATTGCCGCTCTACCTCGTCGTGATCGCCCCGACCACGAACCGGCCGCTGCCGTTCTCGGCAGGCGTCACTCGCACGAAGCCGCTCTCGTTGGGGGAGCCGACGCGGAACGGGTTCGTCGCGGTCGCCCGTACGGTCAGCGGCACGGCGACGGGGACTCGTGCGAAGAAAAAGGTTCCATTGATCAGGCTCGAGGTCTGGCCCAGCTCCAGCAAGGTCACCTGGTCGAACTGACCCGTTGGGAGGGTGCCGCCGCTGGTGACGACCGTTCCTTCCAGGGTGACCAGGGCGGGCTCCAGGAGGACGTCGCTGGAGAGGTTGGAGGTCTGGTTGGCCCGAGGCGCGATCAAGTTCGACAGCACCTTCACCTGGAAACCCTGGCCGCTGAAGATGAGGCTGAAGCGCCTCGAGGAAGCCGAGGAGCTGCCGGGCACGCGCACGCTGAATCGGCCCGTGCCGCTGTCGATGATGGGGTTGAGGAAGGAGGGATCGATCGAGTCGCTGGAGATCGTGATGCGCGAGTACGTGCCGTTCTGGCGGTACAGGTCGTCGAAGGACGAGGCCCGAAGCGCGCCCTGCACGACGGCCTGCCCGGGCTGCACGCGCACGGTGACGCTTACGAGCTGGTTGGCGATCGGGATCACCGAGCCGGGTTGCTCGCTGCCGGCCAGGTGGGCGTCGTCGTTGACGAGGATGCGCTGCGCCGCCGGCTGGCCGAAACCGTCCGGCGAGACCGGTACGCTGAGCGAATAGGACCCGTTGGACCCACCGGATGTGCTGACGACACCGACCGTGACCGTGGCGTTGTTGACCGGGTCGCCTGTCACGGCGTCGACCACGTTGACGACCACCAGCGCCGACCCGAACGCGATCGCCGCGGAGAGAATGACGTCGGGCACCTGCGAGGTGCTCTTCGATTCCACGAACACCGTCACCGGCCGCGCCGTGGGGGCCGTCTGGAAGCCGTTGCCGAAGAACGACAGCTGCCAGCTCCCCGTGGGGACCTTGTCGAACTGGTAGTGTCCGTAAACGTCGGTCGTCGCGCTGCGCGTCAGGGGCGGGTTGTCCAGTCGTTGCGCCTGCACGGTCACGCCCTGCGCGGGAGCCGCCCCCGAGAAACCGCCTCGCGGAGCGAGCACCGTCCCGACGATGCGTCCGTCGCCGACCCCGGCCCCGCCGTCGCACCCTCCGAGCAGCAACGCCACCAGCAGCACAACGGGCAGCCATGCGTGTTTCATATGCATCGTGCTCAGAAGAATAAGAACGCACCCCGGAGGTGGCAAGCCCTCCACGCCTCATTTGATGCGGATCTTCCGCGATCGTTGCGTGGGGCCCGTGGGCTTTGACACAATCTCTCCCGCAATCGTGGGTTTTGGCTGCAGGAGGTTTGCATGAACCGTCGTCTCTCCGCCGTCTTGCTCGGGGCCGGGCTGGCCGCGAGCCTCGCATTCCACGCCTACTCGGGTCCGAAGACCATCAACGTCGGGGAGAAGGGTCTGCCCACCGCCCCCAACTTCGAGGGCGGAATCCCGGCCGAGTACGGCGATCTGATTACCGTCGATGCCGGGTATCTTTACTTCGTCGACGGCGAAGGGACAATCCGCCGGCTCGGCCTCACTGCCGACGGTGTGGTCCAGGGGCCGCTCATTGCCATCAAGCGAAAGTAGGCCGCTCAGCCCCCCGCGCGAGTGGCGAAATCGCTGAAGGTCAGCAGCAACAGCAGCGCCAGCCACGCGAACCCCGCCAGCGCGAAGACCCGCGTCAGCTGCGACTGGGCCTCGAGGTGCATGAAGTAGATGCCGATCAACACGGCCTTCACCGTGGCGATCGCCATCGCCACCAAAAAGTTCCAGCGTCCCAGGTCGATCTCCGCCGCGGCGACGGTGGCGCCGAGCAATGCGACCAGAATGAGGAACACCGCGAAGTAGACGGTCCTGGAGACGCTTTCGTGTGCCATGGCTTTTTCAGCGAATCAAGTAGAGCAACGGGAAGAGGAAAACCCAGATGATGTCGACGAAGTGCCAGTAGAGGCCCGTCAGTTCCACCGCCGGATGATGCTCCGGCGTCACCCGGCCCTGCGCCGTCAGCCGGATCACGAACGCCATGACCGCCAGTCCGATGAGGATGTGCAAGGCGTGAAACCCCGTCATCACGAAGTAGAGGCTGAAGAAGAGTTGCGCGTGCGGTGAGTGCGGGCCGGCAAATGAGAACCCGTGGCCCGGGATCAGGTGCTCCACGAACTTGTGGTGGTACTCGAAGGCCTTCACTCCCAGGAAAGTTCCGCCCAGAAGCATCGTCGCGATGACCAGTCCGATGACTGTCCGGCTCCGGCCGTGCTCGGCGGCGTGAACCGCCAGCGCCACGGTCAGGCTGCTGGTCAGGAGCACCGCGGTGTTGAACGTGCCGATCGCCACGTTCAGGTGATGGCTCGCTGCCACGAACGCCTGGGGGTAGCTGGTCCGGTAGACGCCGTAGGCGGTGAACATGCCTCCGAAGAAGAGGATCTCCGTGGCCAGGAACAGCCACATCCCCAGCGTCGCCGCCTCGTGCTGCTGTTCCAGGCTGTCGAAATGGTGGGCCAGAAAGCCCGCGTCATGTACCACTGGCCTCGGCCTCCTCCGCCGAATAGGCGTAAGCCTCCTGGGTGACGACGGGTGTCGTTTCGAAGTTCTGAACGATCGGAGGCGAGGGCGTCTCCCACTCCAACCCCTTGGCTCCCCAGGGGTTGTTCCCCGCCGGCTGCCCCCACTTCAGCGACCAGAGCAAGTAAAGGAGCGGCATCAGGTACCCGAAGCCCAGGATCGACGCCCCGGCCGTCGACATCACGTTCAACACCTGGAACTCCGCCGGATACGCGTAGTACCGACGAGGCATGCCCATGTAGCCGAGCAGGAACTGCGGGAAGAACGTGAGGTTGAAGCCGATGAAGATGACCATCGCCGACAGCCGGCCCCAGAATTCCGGATAGAGCCGGCCCGTCATCTTGGGCCACCAGAAGTGGATGCCGCCCAGGTAAGCCATCACCGCGCCGCCCACCATGATGTAGTGGAAGTGGGCGACCACGAAGTAGGTGTCGTGCACGTGGATGTCGACGCCCAGGCAGGCCAGGAACAGGCCCGTCAGACCGCCGATCGCGAACAGTCCCAGAAACCCGAGCGTGTAGATCATCGGCGTGGAGAAGCGTATGGACCCCTTGTGCAGGGTCGCGGTCCAGTTGAACGTCTTTACGGCCGACGGGATCGCCACCAGGAACGAGAGGAATGAAAAGACGAAGCTGGCGTACATCGACTGGCCGCTGACGAACATGTGGTGTCCCCAGACGAGGAGCCCGAGCGCCGCGATCGCTATGCTCGAGTAGGCGACGAAGTCGTAGCCGAAGATCCGCTTGCGGGAGAAGCAGGTCACCAGTTCGCTGATGACGCCCATCGCCGGCAGGATCATGATGTAGACCGCGGGGTGCGAGTAGAACCAGAACAGGTGTTGGAACAACAGCGGGTCGCCGCCCAGCGCCGGGTCGAAGATACCGACGTGGAAGAGCCGTTCGATGCCGACCAGGGCGATCACGCTGGCCACGACCGGCGTTCCGAGCACCTGGATGAACGCCGTCGCGTAGTGCGCCCAGACAAAGAGCGGCAATCGGAACCAGGTGAGCCCCGGCGCCCGCATCGTGTGGATCGTCACGATGAAGTTGAGCCCCGTGAGGATGCTGGAGAAGCCGGCTATGAAGATGCCCGTCGCCGCGAGGATCGGGACGAGAAGCATGATGAAGGTCGTCGCCCATTGGGCAACTTCGCTGATCGCCTTGAAGGTTCCCTCCAGATTCGTGTAAATCGTGAGCATCAGAGAGATGAACATGCCGACGTAAGTAAGGCGGATGAGAACCGGAGTCTTCGCGAGGAACCCGACGCGTTGCTCTTTCACCCAGACAGGATTCTGGCGATCCTTGATCTCGTGCGCGCGCGCAAGGGGATCAATCAGGTAGTATGGCCACCGTTTGCGCCGCCGCTGGAGAACCGCCGCGTCGTCTATGATTTTTGGCGCGATCATGACGCGCGCCGATTCGGGTTTGGAAAGGCCGATCCATGCGACAAGCGCCGCGAAGGCAAACACGCCGGTCATGACCATGATTGTGAAGATGAAACTCGGGCTGTAGAGCATGGAAATCCCCATGCTGTTACTTGAAAAGATGCGATGGAGCGGAACGAAATAGGCCAGGATTAGAACCGTAATAATGGAAGCCGCGAGGGAGGTGGTTGTTTTGCGCAGGTGCGCCGAATACGCCATGCCGATCATCCCATAGGTGGAAACCCCGACGACAATCATGACGAGCGCGGCGAGATACTCGTCCACCCCGACGCCGCCGAGTTGGAAGGTGAGGGCGATGACCGGCAACAGCGCGGCGACGAGGACGATTTGATAGATAATCGTCGCGAACCATTTTGAAAAAAGAATCTCCATCCGCGTAAATCCGCTGACAT